>CADBFL010000012.1 GCA_902793875.1 uncultured Eubacteriales bacterium
TGACTAAGGCGGCCGCTGATGTCAGGGACTTTGAGGTCAGCGACAAAGGGATATACTATCTGGATAACAGCGGAGCGCTCACGGTCATGAAGACCGACCTCAGCGAGACCCGGAAGATCGGGGACATGGGGAGCGCTAAGCAGTTCACGGTGTCCGGAATGGAACTCATGTACAACGGCGGGGACCACGTGATGGCCTTCGATGTGCAGAAAGAAGAAGCAGAAGAGATCGATACGGAATACAAGCCTCACGAAGCGTGCATACCGTGGTCGAACGGAACGAACACTCTTTACTACAACGCGGATTTCAAGACGCTGCTTACAGGGTCGGGAGGCTCCGACAGGAAGATAGGGGATACGTCATTCCCGGGCAAGGCTTACGGATATCTGTACAAAGACTGGCTGGTGTTTGCCGCAGGCAGGTACGAAAAACTGAATGTATACGATCTCGCCGAAGGAGTGATCAGTTCGTTCGATATCCGGAAAGGGATAAAGGCCGACCTGGGAGAGAGCGGAAAGGACAGCGACCCTGAACCGCAGCCGACTCAGGGAACGACGGGTGATTACGATATCGGGGAAAACTTCTACAGAAGCACGAACGACGCAGGGGATATCCAGTACCTGTACTTCAACGACTTCATGCTGATCCTGCCTGATGCCGATGACATCACCTATGAGACTCACGGAGACAGCGTGGATATCATATTCGTGCCGGGGAAGAACGCCGGATACGGAGGCAGGCTCGTTACCATCAGGGCGTATGATCCTGATGACAAGTCATACGAGAGCCTTCCGGACTACCATGTGGCGGGGACAGGCCCTAACACCGGCAAGCGTTTCGTCGCGATCTATCCGACGGATCTGCAGTGCAGCCCGGAGTTCGAATCAGTCGTGATCAGATACAAGGACCTGAAGGATTACCTGTACAAGATCGGCGAGGGCGCGGTAAACAGTCCGCTTCAGACATCGGACTCAAGCCCGGCCCCTTAGACCTTAAGCGGCCGGATACAGACGGGACCGGCAGAGGGAGAGCAGTTCACATCAGCTGCGCTCCCTCTTTTGTTCGCAGAGCAATGGCAGAGCATGCGCTCCTTGTGGTAAAATCATCCATGATATGAGGATCAGCTGTTCGAACGACAAAAAGATATTTACAGAGCACAAGGAGGGCATCCCTTATCTGTCGTCATGCATGCTCGACAGCCTCGGCGTGCCCAACCTTTTTGCGACCAGGTTCATCAGCTGGGATGAAAAGAAGGGCGAAGGCGTTGAGGGCCTCAGGACTTCTCTGATGGAGGGGGACGATATCTCCGAGGCTGCGCCTGTGATACAGGAGTACAGGGACAGGCTTGCGCGCCAGCTCGGCTCGTCCATAGACTTCGAGTGCGTCACGGACCAGAGGCACACGAGCTTTGTCCATGTTGCATCGGAAAGCGACCTCGGGATCCGCTGGCCGAGGAGGCTGCCTCTGCATAGACAATACGTCGACGGCGTGGTCACGGATCTGCCGGATGCGCTGCTGACAGCATACGGAGGGGACTGCCCTCCTGTCTATCTTGCGGATCCGGTCAGGAAGGCCGTGGGGCTTGTGCACGCCGGAAGAAAGGGCACGCTCGGAAAGATACCCGCCGTGGCGATCGCGCGGATGATAGTGAACTTCGGCTGCGATCCGGCGGACATGTACGCGGTGATAGGACCGGGGGTCTGCATGGACTGCTACGAGATGGGCGATGAGATATACGATGAGTTCGCCGGAGAATGGGGCAGGAAGGCCGCCGACCGCATCTTCGCAAGATACCCGTCCGGCAGGTACCATCTCGACCTCAGAGAGGCGAACCGGATGACGCTTCTGGAGACAGGCGTGCCGGAGGATCATATCGCGGTCTCGAACGTGTGCACCGCATGCAATGCAGATACCTTATATTCGTACAGGGCGGGCCGTCTCGAGAATGAGGGCACTGCCATGATAGTGAACCGCTGGGAGAAATAATGGATCTCATAGTTGCGGCAGACAGGAACTGGGGAATAGGCAAAGACGGCGGACTGCTCGCTCACATCCCGACAGACATGAAGTATTTCAAAGACCATACCATGGGCAAGGTCGTCGTGATGGGGCGAAAGACGCTCGAATCGATGCCGGGCGGCAAAGGCCTGCCGGGCAGGATCAATTATGTCCTGTCCACGAGGAGGGACTTCGCGGCTGAACGCTGCATCACGGTCGGCAGCATCGATGAGCTTCATGAGGAACTCGGAAAATACGATCCGGACGAAGTCTTTCTCATAGGCGGCGCTGCTTTGTACAACCGGCTATACAGGGAATGCGAAAGGCTGTATATCACGAAAATCGACGCCGACCTCGGCGCCGACACATTCATCGTGAACATCGATGAGGACCCGGCGTTTGAGATCGAATCGGAGAGCGGACCGGTGACCGAGAACGGGCTCACGTACCGCTTCACCGTATACAGAAAAAAAGAGAACAAGGGTGAACATGAAGCGCAAACTGATATTTCTGGATGTTGACGGAACGCTTACGCAGCCGGGCGGACAGGAGCCGCCTGAGAGCGCTCTCCGGGCGATAAAAAGGGCTCAGCAGCTCGGGCACAGAGTCTTTCCGTGCTCGGGACGCAACTATAAGATGATGGAGCCTCTTCTGAAATACGGCTTTGACGGATGCATCACCAGCTGCGGCGGATACGTCTTCGCGGGCGATGAAGTGCTGCAGGACTGTCCTCTGACTGAAGAGCAGAGACAAAGGATCGTGACGCTCTTTGCCGAAGGGGGAGCTTTCCTCGAGATGGAAGCAAAGGATGCGGCGTTCATAGACGAGGGAGCAAAAAAGTATCTTTCCGACAGCGGACGCAACAGGGATCTGCTGCGCATGATAAAGGCCGTCTGGGAAGACCTCGGGCCGAGGACCATGGAGGAATACGACGGAAGGCCGGTCTACAAGATGGTGTTCGTCAGTCCCGGCGAGGAGAGCATTGCGGCCGCGAGGGAAGAGCTCGGCGGCGGGCTCGAATTCATCCTGCACGACTTTTCGGAGCCGGACTGCATATTCGGCGAGATCGTGAACCGCAGGTTCGACAAGGGCAGCTCGGCGCGTCTGGTTGCCGGGCATTTCGGCTGCGGCATGGAGGATACGGTCGGCTTCGGAGACAGCATGCTGGATACCGGGCTCATCCGGGCGGTGGGCACGAGCGTCTGCATGGACGGCGGGAGCCCTAAACTGAAGGAGATAAGCGACATGGTATGCCCGTCCGTCGATGACGACGGGATCGAATGGGCATTCGGAGAATTAGGACTGATATGAAAGCATGTGTTTTTTCAGACTCACACGGATACGCGGCCAACATGATGAACGCCGTCAGGCTCGAGAAGCCTGACGCGGTGTTTTTTCTCGGCGACGGAGACAGGGACATCGCAGAACTCGAAACGAAGTTCCCCGGACTGGCAGTATATGCGGTCAGGGGCAACTGCGACTTCAGGTCGGAACGTGACAATGCCATGATCGTCACGACAGACGGAGTGAGGATCTACATGACCCACGGACACCTTTCCGATGTGAAGTACGACTCACGGCTTGAGCTTCTCACGGAGCAGGCGCTCGAGGCCGAAGCGGATATCGCGCTCTTCGGTCACACTCACCGTCAGCACATGTCCGAAAACCGCGGAGTGACGCTGATCAATCCGGGCGAGTCGGGACGCGGCTGGTATCCCGGCTACGCGGTCCTGAACATAGAAAACGGCGCGTTCAGCGCCGAACTCAAAACGATATGAGAAGCGGCGGCCCGGGGAGCACGGCGGGGTCGGGCGCGAAACACCCGCTGGCAGGAGATCTGATGATGCTCGCCGCCACCATGATCTTCGGAGCGATGACCATTTTCTCGAAGCAGATACTGGCAGAGCTCGAAGTGTTCAACATGGTGGGGCTGAGGTTCCTGATCGCTTTTGCGGTCTGCTTCATCGTGTTCAGAAAGCGCTACCGAAGCCTCGACAGAGAGACTGCGGTCCACGCGGGAGAAGACTCCGCCTTCGATGAGGCAGACGGCAAGCATCTTCATCACGCTCGCCGGAGTCGGCATGATGTGCCTTTCGGGAGATCTGACTCTCAACAAGGGGGATCTTATCTGCGTACTCAGCGCGCTCTTCTATGCATTCCAGATGCTGTACACCGAGCGCTATGCGGACAGGCACGATCCCATCGTTCTCGGGACCTTTCAGCTCGCCTTTGTAGCAGTATACGGCTTTGCCTTCTCGCTCATGCTCGAGGACGGACTTCGCCTGCCGGCCAGCGCTGCGGGCTGGGGGCAGCTGCTCTATCTGGCTCTCGGCTGCGGCGCTCTGGGCTTCATACTGCAGACTGCGGCAGAGAAACTGAGTTCCGCAGATCACGCCACGATAATATACGCTTCGCAGCCGGTCTTCGTTGCTCTGTTCTCGTACATGCTGCTCGGAGAGCAGATCAGTCCGAGACAGATAGCGGGGATCATAGTGGTCTTCATCGGCGTACTGATCACCGTCGGACAAAGATCCTGAATATGCAGGCAGAGCGGAAGTAAAGTGCAATATATTACGCAATAGAGGGCAAAATAATGCTTAAAATGAAATATGTTGCGTTTTATTTTGCGCAATAGTAATATATGTCCGGGAGGGACACGCGATGAAAATCAACTACTATTCAGGAACGGACGAGATAATGACAGAACTCGGCGCGAGGATCAGGTCTGCCAGAGTAGATATGAATATTACGCAGGACATGATGGCTGAGAGGACGAACCTTTCCAAGAGAACCATATCCAATCTTGAGAACGGAAAGGACGTTTCTCTCCATACGCTCATTGAAGTTTTGAGAGCTCTGGACAGGGTCCAGGGCTTCGATGCGCTTATCCCGGAAGTTACCTTCAGGCCGAGTCAGATGCTGTCTGAAATGAAACCGAGAGAACGCGCGTCGGCAGCCAGAACGGATAAAGCCGGCAAAGGAAGCTGGAAATGGGGTGACGAAAAGTGACGGCTGCAGAAGTAAGACTGTGGGGGACCGGAATAGGAGTCATCGTATTCGATGAGACGACCGGACTGGGGTCGTTCGAATACGATGATGACTTCATGAGATCAGGTATAGAGGCAGCGCCCCTTATGATGCCGCTTTCCCGAAGAGTATACTCGTTCCCGGAACTTGACAGAAAGGCCTTTCACGGACTGCCGGGTCTTCTTTCCGACAGTCTCCCGGATAAATTCGGCAATGCTGTCATCGATGCCTGGCTGCGCTCTCAGGGGAGAGCTCCCGGATCCCTCGACCCGGTAGAGAGATTGTGCTATACGGGAAACAGAGGCATGGGAGCGCTTGAATTCATACCTGCAAGAGGACCCGTTGACGGAGAGGGAGATGCGGTCCATGTCGAGGGGCTGGTACAGCTGGCGTCATCCATTCTTACCGACAGAGAAAACCTGCATATCTCTGAGGAAGACGCTGCCGTCCGTGAGATCATCAGAGTCGGGACCTCGGCAGGCGGAGCAAGAGCGAAGGCAGTGATAGCATGGAACGAAGAGACGGGTGACATACGCTCGGGACAGGTTGACGCAGGAAGCGGCTACGGATACTGGCTGATGAAATTCGACGGGGTCGGCGGCAACGGGGACAAAGAGGGCTCCGACAGCGACCAGCATACACGCATAGAGTATGCATACTATCTCATGGCGCTCGATGCGGGCCTGGAGATGAGTGAGTGCCGCATCTACAGGGAAAACGGAAGGCATCACTTCATGACCCGGCGCTTCGACAGAGATACCGGGACAGGAGACAAGATACACATGCAGTCGCTGGGCGCAATGGCGCACTACGATTTCAACGCGGCCGGCGCGCATGGATATGAAGAGGCTGCGGAGGTGATGCGAAAGCTCAGACTCAGCAGCAGGGAGATAAGCCAGTTTTACCGCAGGATGGTGTTCAACGTTATGGCGAGAAACCAGGACGATCATGTAAAAAACATATCGTTTCTGATGGACCGGAAGGGCAAATGGCGTCTCTCGCCGGCATATGATGTGACATATGCTTACAACCCGGGCGGGATGTGGACAGGGACACATCAGATGACCGTGAACGGAAAAAGAGACGGAATAGAAAGAAGCGATCTGATCGACGCGGGAAGAAATATGGGAGTCCGCGCGGCAGAGGCCGCAGCTGTCATAGAAGAGGTAGGCGGAAGTCTTCGTAAGTGGAGAGATTTTGCAGATCAGGCTGAACTTAAAGAAACAGTTGCAGATATGATAGCTTCACAGTTCGTCGGATCGGAGGATGACGGATGATTTCCGGCAATGAAGAGAGAAACAGGACGATAATAAAGTACAATATAGCGGGCATTGTCATGAATCTGCTGCTGGCGGTTGTCAAGATAACTGCCGGCGCCGTTGCGCACGCGCACGCCGTGATGCTCGACGGAGTCAATTCGCTTTCGGACATGATCTCTTCGCTGCTTACGATACTGTCGTCATACATAGCGGGCAAAAGGGGGACCAGAGACCATCCGCTCGGCTACGGCAGGCTCGAGTATATAAGCTCGTTTGTCGTAACGGTGATAATAATGTACGTCGGCGCAAGGACTCTGGTCGAGGCCGTAAAGACCATCATCCATCCGCACGACCCGCCGGAATACAGTCTTCTTGTGACAGTTATTATGGTGGTCTCGCTTGTGTGCAAGATCATCTACGGCATCATCATGAGAAAGAAAGGACGCAGTCTGGATTCCGACGCCATGATAATGACCGGCACGGAGAGCCTGGGCGATGCGCTGGTCTCGGTGGCCATCCTCATTGCGATAGTGATATACGAGGTGACGGGCATCGACGTCGAGCATTATCTGTGCATCATCATTTCGCTCATGATCCTGCATACCGGAGCGCTCATGCTGAAGGACTGCATCGACAAGATCCTCGGCATAAGGCTGGCCGACGACGAGAGAAAGAGGATAGCGGCCATACCTGCGGGTTTCGATGAGGTGATGAACGTATCCAATCTCGCGATGCACAATTACGGCGAGAACTACTACGTGGGCTCGCTGGATGTGGAGGTGGACGAGAACCTTACGGCGGGCGAGATAAGCAGGCTCACCCGCAGGATCATCAAAAAAGCCGCCGAGCAGGGCGTGACCCTCACCTCCGTCGGGATAATCGGCACGAACACCACTGATACGGATGCTATGGAGATGTGGGATGAGATAATCGCCGTCGCGAGAAAATACGATGGTCTGAAGAAGGTCCATTCCTTCAGCAAAGACCCGGATGAGGACATAATCTCTTTCGTGGCCGTACCGGATTACTCCGTGGCGTCCCGCGATGAAGAGGTCGAGACCTTCACCAGAGAGATAAAGAACAGGTACCCGGACATGACATTCGACATCGCAGTCGGGATAGACATGTGACATAGGTACAGATCATCAGGCAGGTCAGACATGTGACATAAATACAGATCATCAGGCAGGTCAGACATGAGCAAGCGAGACAACAAAAGATTCAACGACAAGGACAGGAAAGGCGCGCCGAAGAGGGGCGGCAAGAACCGCCGCGACTACGGAGATGCGTATGAGCCGTCAGCGCGCAGGCCATCCGGCGGCAGAAAATCTTCAGCCCCTGCGCCGAAAAAAACCGCGGGGAGAGGGCGCGGCGACTCGCGCAGCCTTTCAGGCAGGCAGGCCGGCAGGTCATCAGCAGGGACCGCAGCAAAAAAAGATCTGCTCGCGGATATGGGATATAACGAATTCGATGAGCGCATGTATATAGGCGCCGACGGCCTTGAAGTGGTGGCCGGCCGCAATCCCGTCACGGAAGTCCTTTCGGGCGACCGCGACGTCGAGAGAGTCTTCATCGCGGACGGGTCCGAGGGCTCGGTCTCGAAGATAGTCGCGCTCGCAAAAGAAAAGGGTGTCATAGTCGACTTCGTGCCTAAAGAAAAGATAGATGCGATGGCTCCGGGCGTGAAGCATCAGGGCGTGGCCGCCAAGGTGAGCGAATACAAATACGCCGAGCTTGAAGACATTTTCGACAGGGCGGAGACCACCGGAGAGGATCCGTTCATCGTCATACTCGATGAGATAGAAGACCCGCACAATCTGGGAGCCATAATAAGGACGGCCGAGTGCGCGGGAGCCCACGGCATAATCATACCTAAGAGAAGAGCGGCCTCGCTCACGCAGACAGTCGCGCTCTCCGCAGCGGGGGCGATAGAGAACATGCCTGTGGCCCAGGTGACGAACCTCGCGCGCACCATAGAGGAACTTCAGGAAAAAGGCGTATGGGTCGGAGCCGCCGACATGGACGGAGAGACTTACTACGAAGCAAACCTCACAGGCCCTATAGCGATAGTCATAGGAAACGAGGGCAGAGGCGTCGGCAGGCTCGTCAAAGAAAAATGCGACTTCGTCCTTTCCATACCGATGTACGGTAAGATCAATTCGCTCAACGCATCCAACGCGGCCGCTGTGCTGATGTACGGCATCCGCCGCGCCCGGACAACTGGTGCGAAATGAAGGCGCACGTCGAAAAGGTGTAAAAACTTCTTGACATGGGAAAGCCGCTCGAGTATAGTAATTGAGCGACTTTAAGAGAAAGATCGGAGTTACGGGCGACCGGGCTTCGAGCTTTTGATTGAGAAAGACGCTTTTTCAAGCTTTATACAGGATTAAGGAGAAAACAGATGGCAGCAGGCGTTAGACAGAAAGTCATCCTCGCATGCACTGAGTGCAAGCAGAGAAACTACAATACAATGAAGAACAAGAGGAACAATCCTGACAGGATCGAACTCATGAAGTATTGCAAGTTCTGCAACAAGGAGACCCTCCACAAGGAGACAAAGTAATCAATCTATAATCAGTAAGTGGAGAAGCAACATGGCTGAGAACAAAAAAGGAAGCGAAAAGTCCGGCGGCGGACTCATCGCTTATCTCAGGGGCGTAAAGCAGGAATTCAGCAAGGTCGTATGGCCGACAAGAGAAGAGCTCACAACGGACACCGTCGTGGTGTTTGTCTGTGTTGCCTTCTTTGCTGTCGCCTTCTGGCTGATAGATACGGGATTCCTGGCAGCCCTCAAGGGTATTCTGGGCATCACGCTGTCCTGATCAAGGAGTAGTAAATGACAGATAAGATCGATAACATCGAAAATATCGAAGTAACTGAAACGGAAAAGGAAGAGGCAAAGGAAGCTGTCGAAACAGTCAGCAGACCGCAGTCAAGCGTATCCCCTCTCGAAGGCGAAGGCTTAAGAGGAGACGGCACGGCAAAGTGGTACGTTGTACACACCTATTCCGGATATGAAAACAAGGTAAAGACGAGCATCGACAGGATGGTCGAGTACCGCGGGATGCAGGATCTCATCCAGGAGGTAGTCATACCTACTGAAGACAGGATCGAGATCAAGGACGGAGTCAAGAAGGTAAAGACCAGAAAGCTCTTCCCGGGATACGTCGTTATCAAGATGATCGTCAACAACGAGACCTGGTACCTCGTGCGTAACACAGAGGGCGTGACGGGCTTCGTTGGACACGGTTCCGATCCTATCCCTCTCACAAAAGAGGAGATCGTAAGGATGGGGATCGAGAAACTCAGGATCGACCTGGATATCGAGGTCGGCGACACGATCCGCATCATCGGCGGCGTCTTCGAGGGCCAGCTCGGCATCGTGGAAGCCATCAACCCGGAGAAGCAGATCGTAAAAGTCCGCATCTCGATGTTCGGAAGAGATACTCCTGCAGAGATCGAATTCTCGCAGGTGAGCAAGCTTCGTTAGAGAAGCTTGCGTACGAGCCGTTCGTATAAGGGCGGTCAGACATCGTTCGTATAAGGGCGGTAAGACGCTGTTCTATGAACGGCACAAAACTAAAGAAAGGAGACAGCAATGGCAAAGAAGATCGACGGCTATATCAAGCTGCAGATCCCTGCCGGCGGAGCTACTCCTGCACCACCGGTTGGTCCGGCTCTCGGACAGAAGAGCGTCAACATCATGGACTTCTGCAAGCAGTTCAATGCAAGGACACAGGACCAGCAGGGAATGATCATCCCGGTAGTCATCACAGTCTACACAGACAGATCATTCGACTTCGTGTGCAAGACACCGCCAGCCGCAGTCCTCATCAAGAAGGCAGCAGGCATCGAGCATGCATCCGGCGTTCCTAACAAGGAAAAGGTCGCAAGCATCACGCTCGCACAGGCAGAAGAGATCGCAAAGACAAAGATGCCGGATCTCAATGCAGCATCCCTCGAAGCAGCTACAGAGATGATCAAGGGAACAGCTCGCAGCATGGGAGTCACGGTAACTGAGTAATGAAGTGGGAGGCGAAAGCCGCATGCACCACAAGGAGGATTAAATGAAAAGATCAAAGAGATACCAGGAGCTCGCAAAGACATATGACAAGCATGAGCTCGTGGACGTGGAAACTGCAGTAAAGCAGCTCAAGAGCTTTGACAACGCAAAGTTCGACGAGACCGTTGAGATGCACTTCCGCCTCGGAGTAGACGGCAGACACGCAGATCAGCAGGTAAGAGGAGCTATGGTACTTCCTCACGGCACAGGCAAGTCGAAGAAAGTCCTCGTATTTGCGAAGGGCCCTAAGGCAGAGGAAGCCACAGCGGCAGGCGCAGACTATGTAGGCGCTGAAGACATGGCAGAGAAGATCCAGAAAGAGAACTGGTTCGATTTCGACGCAGTCGTTGCGACACCGGACATGATGGGAGTCGTGGGACGTCTCGGTAAGGTCCTCGGACCTAAGGGACTCATGCCTAACCCTAAGTCGGGCACTGTAACGATGGACCTCGAGAAAGCTCTCGCCGACATCAAAGCAGGTAAGGTCGAGTACAGACTTGACAAGGCCAACATCATCCACTGCATCATCGGCAAGAAGTCCTTTACGGAGGAGCAGCTGGTAGAGAACGCCAACGCGCTCATCCAGGCTATCGCAAAGGCCAAACCGGCAGCAGCAAAGGGCCAGTACTTCAAGAGCATCAGCATCGCATCGACGATGAGCCCGGGAGTCAAGATCAACCCTGCAACAGTCACACAGTAAGCCGAAAGGCAGACAAAACAGAATATCCAACCTGAGACAGCAGGTGCGAAAGCTTAATTTCCTGCCGAGGTACAAAGATAGATTTTATCGGAGACTGTCATACAGGTAGGACGGCAGGCGCGAAAGCGCCGGCCGGGCGGTAGGACAAGTCTCCATTTTGTACCTACAAGACTAGGCGAAGGGATATCGCCGGAAAGGAGAAACAATGTCTGTAGAAGCAAAAGCAGCCAAGCAGGTCGTCATCGACGAGATCAAGGAAAAGTTTGACAAAGCCGGATCCGTGGTAGTCGTTGATTATCTGGGACTCACTGTAGCCGAAGCCGATAAGATGAGAGCTGATCTCAGAAACGAAGGCGTCGACTTCACAGTATACAAGAACACTCTCATCAGAAGAGCCGTCGACGGAACCGATTTCGCCGGACTCGCTGAGGGAGACACACTGAAGGGCTCGACAGCACTCGCATTCAGCGGCGAAGAAGACGTTACAGCAGGTGCAAGAGTCGTTTCCAAGGCCATCAAGGACTTCAAGAAGATGGCATTCAAGGGCGGCGTCGTAGAAGGAACAGTCTATGACAAGACCCAGATCGAAGAGTTCGCAAGCATTCCGGGCAGAGACGTGCTCATCGCACGCTTCATGGGAAGCATCCAGAGCCCGATGACAAAGCTCGCTCTTACACTCAAGGCTATCGCAGAATCAAAAGAAGCGTAAGCTGAGAGAAACAGTAAATTCAAACGTAAGCGGCCGCAAGGCCATTCATCCGATTTAGAAAAAGGAGAAAAACAATGGATAAGGATAAAATCATCGAGGCTCTTAAGAGCATGAGCATTCTTGAGATCAACGAGCTGGTAAAGGCTCTTGAGGAAGAGTTCGGAGTAAGCGCAGTAGCAGTAGCAGCACCTGCAGCAGGCGGAGCAGCCGGCGGCGAGGCAGCAGAAGAGAAGAGCGATTTCAACGTTATTCTCAAGGAGATCGGCCAGGAAAAGATCAAGGTCATCAAGGCTGTCAGAGAAGCTACAGGTCTCGGCCTGAAGGAAGCAAAGGAACTCGTCGATTCCGCTCCTGCAACAGTCAAGGAAGGCGCTCTGCCTGACGAGGCTAACGCTCTGAAGGAAGCTCTGGAGGCTGTCGGCGCTGTCGTAGAACTCCAGTAATTCCGCGACAATCTCCGTCAGACTTTGTTGCTGCTCGAGAGCCGCTCACTTACATACTTCTGTGTATGCGCGATCGCAGCTCTCTCGCGCGCCTCGTCTGACAAAGATTCTCATCGGAATCCCGTATTCCGAAAATCTCTTCGCCGGATAAACAGGCGGAGATTCAGCAAAACTGTTACAAATTGGACCGTGCGATATCGGTCCGACCCACGCAATAAAATGAGCCCCGGCTTTCGAGGCTCATTTCGTGCGTAATAAGGGCCGTAAAAAACGGCAAAAAACAGCATTTTTTCTGCATTTTTTAAGAAACAACAGAAGGAGCAAGATCAATGCCACAACCAATCAAAGTTGGAAGAAAAGAGCGTATGAGCTTTGCCAAGATCCATGAGGTCTGCGAAATGCCTAACCTCATCGATGTGCAGACAAAGTCGTACAAGTGGTTTATCGACGAGGGTCTCGGCGAGGTCCTCGAGGATGTATCTCCTATCCGCGACACGACGAACACTCTGAGTCTTGAGTTCGCGGACTACAAGTTCTCCGACACTCCGAAATATGACCAGGAGGAGTGCAAGGAAAGAGACGCCACATACGCCACTTCCCTGACCGTAAAGGTCAGACTGATCAACCGCGAGACCGGCGAGATCAAGGAACAGGACGTATTCATGGGAGATTTCCCGCTCATGACAGAGAAGGGCACCTTCGTCTACAACGGAGCCGAGAGAGCCATCGTCACGCAGATGGTGCGTTCCCCGGGACCGTACTTCGACGTAGCGACCGATAAATCCAACCAGAGACTGTACAGCTCGCAGGTCATCCCTAACAGAGGCGCATGGCTCGAGTACGAGACGGACTCCCAGGGCATCCTTTATGTCAGAGTCGACAGGACGAGAAAGCAGCCGCTCACTTCGTTCCTCAGAGCTCTCGGCATCATCGATCCTGAGGCGCTCGCTCTCAGCAGCAACGAGGATATCATCGCCATCTTCGGCGAGGATGAGAGACTCATGCGCACTCTCGAGAAGGACACTACGAAGAACAGCGCCGAGGGACTCAGAGAGCTTTACAGAAGACTGAGACCGGGAGAGCCTCCTACAGTCGAGAACGCAAGGTCCATGCTCATGGCCCTTCTCTTCGACGAGAGGCGCTACGACCTGGCCAAGGTCGGCAGATTCAAGTACAACCGCAAGCTGGGACTCCACGACAGACTCGTTGACACGGTCGCCGCAGAGGATGTTATCGATCCTAACACCGGCGAAGTGCTCGTCGAGGAGGGCGGAGAGATCTCGAGATCCCTCGCCATGGAGATCGAGGACGCCGGCGTAGCATCCGTGCTCGTATACAGCAAGAACGAGGATGATGAGGAAGGCGTCGTCACGAAGGTCATCGGCAACAACTTCGTCGATCCTTCGAAGTACATCAAATTCGACCTCGCTCCGTACAAGCTGTCCGAGAAGGTCTTCTATCCCGCTCTCATGGACATCATCGAAAAGTCCGAAGGAGACGAGGAGAAACTGAAGGCCGCGATCGCAAACGGCAGAAGAGAACTCAGCCCTAAGCACGTCATCCTTGAGGACATCATTGCCTCGATCAGCTACCTGATCAACCTGGAGCACGGCGTCGGCGACACGGACGACATCGACCACCTGAGCAACAGAAGGCTCAAGACAGTCGGCGAGCTGCTGCAGAACCAGTGCAGGATCGGCTTCGCAAGGATGGAAAAGACTATCAGAGAGAGGATGACTACCGAGAACTCGACGCCTCAGCAGCTCATCAACATCCGTCCGGTGACGGCGGCGATCAAGGAGTTCTTCGGATCTTCACAGCTGTCGCAGTTCATGGACCAGAACAACCCTCTGGCAGAGCTTACGCACAAGAGAAGACTTTCAGCTCTCGGACCGGGCGGTCTTTCGAGAGAAAGAGCCGGCATGGAGGTCCGTGACGTACACTATTCGCATTACGGCAGGATGTGCCCTATCGAGACTCCTGAAGGTCCGAACATCGGACTTATCGGATCGCTCACTACATACGGCATCATCAACGAGTACGGATTCATCGAGACGCCTTACCGCAAGGTGGACAAGAAGACAGGTATCGTAACAAAAGAGGTCAGGTACCTCGCGGCTGCAGACGAGGATCTCATGATCGTGGCCCAGGCCAACGAGCCGCTCGATGAAGAAGGACACTTCGTCAACAACAAGGTAGCCGTAAGGGGCATCAAGGGCGAGATCACCATGGTCCCTAAGACGGAAGTCGACTACATGGACGTATCGCCTAAGCAGGTAGTATCGGTAGCTACGGCTATGATCCCGTTCCTCGAGAACGACGATGCCAACCGTGCTCTGATGGGATCGAACATGCAGAGACAGGCGGTCCCACTGCTGGTGACAGAGGCTCCGTACATCGGGACAGGCATCGAGTACAAGGCAGCCTGCGATTCGGGCGCTGTAGTGCTCTGCAGGAACGCCGGCACAGTAACCTTCGTCGACGCCGACATGGTCAAGGTCACAAGAGATGACGACGGCACGGTCGATGAATACAGGATGCTGAAGTTCAAGCGTTCCAACCAGGGAACATGCATCAACCAGAGACCTATCGTATCGTTCGGCGAGCACCTGGACGAGGGCGAAGTGGTAGCTGACGGACCTTCCACAAACATGGGCGAGATCTCGCTGGGAAAGAACCTGCTGATCGGATTCATGACATGGGAAGGCTACAACTACGAGGACGCCATCATCCTCAACGAGAGGCTGCTTATGGACGACGTGCTCACATCGCTCCACATCGAGAAGCACGAGTGCGAGGCCAGAGATACGAAGCTCGGACCTGAGGAGATCACGAGAGACATTCCGAACCTGCCTCAGGACATGCTCAAGGAGCTCGACGAGGAAGGCATCGTCAGGATCGGAGCCGAGGTCAAGTCGAACGACATACTCGTCGGAAAGCTGACCCCGAAGAGCGAGACAGACCTCACTCCTGAAGCGAGGATGCTGCGCGCGATCTTCGGCGAGAAGTCCAAGGAAGTCAGGGATTCGTCCCTCAAGCTGCCTCACGGCGAAGAGGGCATCGTCATCGACGTAAGGGTGTTCGACAAGAACAACAGCCAGGAGCTTCCGCCGGGAGTCAACAAGATCGTAAGAGTCTACGTTGCCACCAAGAGGAAGATCAACGTCGGCGACAAGATGGCGGGACGCCACGGAAACAAGGGCGTCATCTCAAGGATACTGCCGCAGGAGGACATGCCGTTCAAGGAAGACGGCGAGCCGCTGCAGGTCATGCTGAACCCTCTGGGCGTACCGTCCCGAATGAACGTCGGACAGGTACTCGAGGTGCACCTCGGACTCGCGGCCAAGTCGAAGGGCTGGTATGTATCCACGCCTGTATTCGACGGCGCCAGCGAAAGGGACGTCATCAACCTGCTCAAGGAGGAAGGCTATCCTGAAACCGGAAAGCTGAGACTCAGAGACGGCCGCACGGGCGAGTACTTCGACAGCCCTGTAACGGTGGGCTACATGTACATGCTCAAGCTCCACCACCTGGTAGACGACAAGATCCACGCCAGATCGACGGGCCCGTACTCGCTGGTAACACAGCAGCCGCTCGGCGGAAAGGCCCAGTTCGGCGGACAGAGATTCGGAGAGATGGAAGTATGGGCGCTCGAGGCTTACGGCGCGGCGTACACTCTCCAGGAGATACTGACCGTCAAGTCCGACGACATCATCGGACGTACAAAGACATACGAAGCCATCATCAACGGAGTCAACATCCCTGAACCGGGCATCCCTGAATCGTTCAAGGTACTCATCAAGGAGCTCCAGGCGCTCGCTCTGGATATCCGCACAAAGGCCGGAGACGATTCCGAGATCAGGATCAGAGAGACATCCGAGTATGACGGCGCGCTGACCTTCGACAGGATGATCAGCGAAAACGACAGAAGAGCGGAGCGCGAAAGAAGAGAGATCGAGCAGAATGCCGAGATGGCGGAGACTGCAGCTGAGATCAACGCCGCAGAGGCGGAAGAGGATGTTGAGCTCGATATCGACGCCGTATCTTCGATGATAGAATCCATGGCCATGGCCGCGGCAGAGCCTGAGCCTGATATGGATCTCACGGAAGCTGTTGAGATGGACAGCCTCGAGGCACTCGCTGAAGAAGAAGCGAAAGCCGACGAGGAATCCGGGGATGAAGAGTAAAGGAGGAAGACATGACGATTACAGATAACAACCAGGATCTCAGAAATATCGAGTCCCTCCAGATCAAGCTCGCATCCACGGAGGCCATGCTCGAGTGGTCGCACGGCGAAGTCACAAAGCCTGAGACCATAAACTACAGATCGCTCAAGCCGGAGTTCGACGGCCTGTTCTGCGAGAGAATCTTCGGACCTACGAAGGACTGGGTATGCGGCTGCGGCAAGTACAACAAGATCAGATACAGAGGACTCATCTGCCCGTACTGCGGAGTAGAGGTCACAAAGGCGAAGGTCAGGAGAGAGAGGATGGGACACATCGCGCTCGTTTCTCCTGTATCCCATATCTGGTACTTCAAGGGCATCCCTTCAAGGATAGGCCTCGTACTGGACATGACGCCGAAGGAACTCGAAAAGGTACTGTACTTCGCGTCCTACGTGGTCACCGACCCGGGCGACACGCCGTTCGAGTACAAGCAGATCATCGAGGAGGAAGAGTACAACGAGGCGCGCGAGATCTATGGGAAGAGCTTTGAGGCCGGCATGGGCGCCGAAGCCGTCAAGAAGCTTCTCGAGGCCATCGACGTCGACGCCAGGGCTGAAGAACTCAGAGAGCAGCTCAGGAAGGCGTCCGGCCAGAAGAAGATCAGGCTCGTCAAGATCCTCGAGGTCATCGAGGCGTTCAAGCAGTCCGGCAACAGGCCTGAGTGGATGATACTCGACGTGATCCCTGTTATCCCGCCTGATCTGAGACCTATGGTCCAGCTCGACGGAGGCAGGTTCGCGACATCAGATCTGAACGACCTTTACAGAAGGGTCATCAACAGAAACAACAGACTCAAAAAACTGGGCGAGCTCGGAGCTCCGGACATCATCATCCGCAACGAGAAGAGGATGCTGCAGGAGTCGGTGGACGCCCTGATCGACAACGGCAGAAGAGGAAGAGCCGTTCAGGGAGCCGGCGGGCGCAAGCTCAAGTCCCTGTCCGACATGCTCAAGGGCAAACAGGGAAGGTTCCGTCAGAACCTGCTCGGCAAGCGCGTAGACTTCTCGGGACGTTCCGTTATCGTGGTAGGACCGGATCTGAAGTTCTATCAGTGCGGACTTCCTAAGACGATGGCGCTCGAGCTGTTCAAGCCGTTCATCATGAGAGAGCTCGCTGACAGAGATCTCGCTCAGAACACGAAGCAGGCAAGAGTCATGGTCGAAAGAGCAGACCCTGAGGTCTGGGACGTTCTTGATTACATCATCAAGGATCACCCTGTGCTCCTGAACCGTGCCCCTACACTGCACAGACTCGGCATCCAGGCGTTTGAGCCGGTGCTCGTCGAGGGCAAGGCCATCAAGCTGCATCCGCTGGTATGTACGGCGTTCAACGCCGACTTCGACGGAGACCAGATGGCTGTTCACGTTCCTCTTTCGGTAGAGGCGCAGGCTGAGGCGAGGTTCCTCATGCTTTCGGTCAACAACATCCTGGCTCCTAAGGACGGTTCGCCTATAACGGTGCCGACCCAGGACATGATCCTCGGATCATACTACCTGACCCATCCGGGCAGCGAGGAAAGAGGCCGTCCGCTCGAGAAGGGCGACGGAAAGTGCTTCGCGGACTACGATGAAATGATCATGGCCTATGACGCGGGAGCAATCGGCATCCACGCAAGGGTCAAGGTCCGCCGCTACGCGCACGAAGGCGATCCGGGACAGCTGGTGGAATCCACGGTCGGAAGATTCATCTTCAACCACGGACTTCCGCAGGACCTCGGCTTCGTTGACAGGGAGAAGGATCCGTACTCACTCGAGGTGGACTTCCTCTGCGACAAGAAGGCGCTCGGAAAGATCATCGCGGCGTGCTTCAAGGCCCACGGCAACACCGAGACGGCCCTGATGCTCGACTACATCAAGGACACAGGCTACCATTACTCGACGCTCAGCGCCGTAACGATCAGCATCTCCGACATGGAGATCCCGGCTGCGAAGGCCGAGATCGTAAGCGAAGCGGAGAAGAAGGTCGACCAGTACGAAACTCTCTACAGAAGGGGACTCATGTCCGACAAGGAGAGATACGACAAGGTCATCGAGACATGGAGAAATGCCACGGATGATACGGCCACCGCTCTGATGGACAACCTCGGAACGATGAACAATCTCTACATCATGGCAAGCTCCGGAGCCAGAGGTAACAAATCCCAGATCAGCCAGATCGGCGGCATGAGAGGACTGATGGCGAACGCGACAGGTCATACGGTAGAGATCCCGATCAAGTCGAACTTCAGAGAGGGACTGTCCATACTGGAATACTTCATTTCGTCCAACGGTGCCCGCAAGGGACTTACCGATACGGCTCTGAGGACGGCCGACTCCGGATATCTGACCAGAAGACTGGTCGATATCTCGCACAGCATCATCATCAATGAGCAGGACTGCGGAACGGAAGACGGCGTCGAGATAAGGGCGTTCAGAGACGGAAAGGAAGAGATCGAAAAGCTCTGGCTGAGGATCGCCGGCAGATACGCCAACGAGGACGTTGTCGATCCTGAAACGGGAGAAGTCCTTGTGGCTGCCAACGAGTACATCACTGACGACATGGCAAAGGCCATCGAGGACCGCGGCATCGAGACAGTGAAGATCAGATCGGCTATGACATGCCGCGCCAAGACAGGCCTCTGCGCCAAGTGCTACGGCAAGAACATGGCGACGGGCAGACTCGTCCAGCAGGGCGAAGCTGTAGGAATCATCGCGGCTCAGTCGATCGGCGAGCCGGGTACTCAGCTCACCATGAGAACGTTCCATACGGGCGGCGTTGCCGGTTCGGACATCACCCAGGGTCTTCCTAGAGTCGAGGAGCTGTTCGAGGCCAGAAAGCCTAAGGGTCTTGCAGAGATCTGCGAAGCCGACGGCGTCGTGACAGCCATCGAACCGAGAGAAGACAACAAGACTGACGTGATCGTCGAAGAAAAGGGCGGCGAGAGAAACTACGTGATCCCGTTCGGAGCAAGGCTCAACGTCAAGGTCGGCGACGAAGTGCATGCCGGCGACCAGATCACGAAGGGACCGCTCGATCCTCACGACATCATGAGGCTCAACGGCGTGCAGGGCGTGTATGAATACCTCCTGAGAGAAGTGCAGAGAGTGTACAAGAATCAGGGTGTAGACATCAACGACAAGCACATCGAGATCATCGTCAGCCAGATGCTCTCCAAGTACAAAGTGGAGAAGTCCGGCGACACGAGGCTCCTTCCTGGCGGACAGTACTCCAGGAGAGAGGTCGAAGCCGCAAACGAGGCTGCCGAGGCAGAAGGCGGAGAGCCATGCACGGCAAACAGGCAGCTGCTCGGTATAACCAAGGCAGCGCTGGCTACATCCTCGTTCCTCTCGGCTGCGTCCTTCCAGGAGACGACGAGGGTCCTGACAGACGCGTCCATCAAGGGCAAGACGGACAGGCTCGAAGGTCTCAAGGAGAACGTCATGATCGGAAAGCTGATACCGGCAGGTACCGGCATGAAGAGATACGGAGACGTAAAGCTCGATTACGGCGAATACGAAGACTTCGTTAACGGCAGAGACGAAGACGAAGACGAGATCCATATCGAAGGCCTCGAGGAGACCAATGTTGCTCCTGAAGGCGAAGAGGAGATCAAAGTATACGGCGAAGTAGCTATCGTCGAATAGCATCACGGGCGGAGCGGAGCGCATTGACCATTGCGCTCCGCTCTTTTTGCTGAAAGTCGTTGACATATCAGGGACTTGCTAGTAAAATATACAAGTTCGAGTGCGCCCTCGGAACGGACGGCGCGCAAGAGTAAAAAATCTTTGAAGAAAGGAGAAAAGAATGCCTACAATCAACCAGTTAGTACGTCAGGGCAGACAGAGCTCAGTAAAGAAATCGACAGCTCCTGCGCTCGGTAAGAACATGAACACACTTCGCAAGACTCTTACCGACGTAAACTCCCCTCAGAAGAGAGGCGTATGCGTAGCAGTAAAGACTGTCACTCCGAAGAAGCCGAATTCGGCTCTCAGAAAAGTCGCAAGAGTTCGTCTGACGAACGGAATGGAAGTCACAGCTTACATTCCCGGTATTGGCCACAATCTGCAGGAGCACAGCGTTGTTCTCGTAAGAGGCGGCAGGGTCAAGGACCTCCCGGGTGTGAGATATCACATCATCAGAGGTACTCTCGACGCTTCCGGCGTAGCAGATCGCGGACAGGGCCGTTCCAAGTACGGAGCGAAGAAGCCTAAGAAAAAATAGAAGTTAGAAGTACAAGGGCATTCTTTATTTCATATAAAGAGCGCCGCGGGAGCAGATACGCGAGTAAGACGGCCGGATGGACCGCCTGAAGAAATTCGCGGGGCTGCTAACGAGTACCGACCTGAATTTACAAGGAGGGAAGAGAAGTGCCAAGAAAAGGTAACACACCCAAGAGAGAGGTTCTTCCTGATCCTGTCTACGGTGCTCGACGGCAAGAAGGGCGTTGCCCAGACGATCGTCTATGATGCATTCGACACGATCAGAGAGAAGACAGGCGAGGAACCGCTGGAAGTATTTGAAAAGGCAATGAACAACATCATGCCTGTTCTCGAAGTTAAAGCCAGAAGGATCGGCGGTGCGAACTATCAGGTGCCTATCGAGGTAAGACCTGAGAGAAGGCAGACTCTGGGCATCAGATGGCTGACCAACTACACCAGGGCAAGAGGCGAGAGGACCATGTCCGAAAGACTCGCTGCAGAGCTCATGGATGCAGCCAACAACACAGGTTCTTCCGTTAAGAAGAAGGAAGACACCCACAAGATGGCAGAGGCCAACAAGGCGTTCGCACACTTCAGATTCTAATCTGTGCGTATGGTTATTACTAAAGATAAGCAGCAGGAAAGGAGGAAATAATGGGAAGAAAATTCAGCCTCGAGAAAACACGCAACATCGGCATCATGGCTCACATCGACGCCGGCAAGACGACTACAACGGAGAGAATCCTCTTCTACACAGGCCGCACCCACAAGCTGGGTGAAACGCATGAAGGCGCCGCTACCATGGACTGGATGGAGCAGGAACAGGAGCGCGGGATAACCATTACTTCCGCCGCTACTACTGCACAGTGGCATGACACCAGGATCAACATCATCGATACTCCGGGACACGTCGACTTCACCGTTGAGGTCGAAAGATCGCTCAGAGTCCTCGACGGAGCAGTCATGGTGCTCTGCGCCAAGGGCGGCGTGGAGCCTCAGAGCGAGACCGTATGGAGACAGGCTGAGAAGTACGGAGTGCCGAGGATGATATTCGTCAACAAGATGGACATCCTGGGAGCCAATTATTTCCATGTCCTCGACATGATACGCGACAGGCTCAAGGCGAACGCGGTCGCCGTGCAGCTGCCGATCGGATCGGAAGCTGATTTCATCGGAGTCATCGACCTCATCACCATGAAGGCCGAGATCTACCACGACGACGACCTGGGTAAAGCCTTTGACGAAAAGGATATCCCTGAGAATATGCTCGACGAGGCCAAAGCGTGGAGAGACAGGATGCTCGAATCCGTAGCCGAGTGCGACGAGGATCTCATGATGAAGTATCTCGAAGGCGAGGAGATCACCGAGGATGAGATCAAGAAGGTCATCCGCAGGGAGACCATCAAGGGCAACATGTATCCGGTGTTCTGCGGATCGGCATACAAGAACAAGGGCGTTCAGCTGATGCTCGACGGAGTCGTGGATTACATGCCGTCGCCTCTGGATATCCCTGCCATAAAGGGAACCAATCCTTACACCAAGAAGGAAGAAGAGCGCCACGCTGACGACAACGGACCGTTCTCGGCCCTCGCGTTCAAGATCATGGCCGACCCTTATGTGGGCAAGCTCGCATTCTTCAGGGTGTACTCCGGGACTCTCGAGTCCGGCAAGCATGTATACAATGCCACGAAGGACCGCAAGGAGAGGATCGGACGCATACTGCAGATGCACGCCAATCACAGGGACGAGATCGACATGGTCTATTCCGGAGACATCGCAGCTGCGGTAGGACTCAAGTTCACCACTACGGGCGACACTCTCTGCGATCAGAAGGCGCCTGTCGTGCTCGAATCGATGGAATTCCCTGATCCTGTTATCGAGATCGCCATCGAGCCGAAGACCAAGATAGGCCAGGAGAAGATGGGCATCGCCCTCGCCAAGCTGGCAGAGGAGGACCCTACATTCAGGACCTACACGAACCCTGAAACAGGCCAGACGATCATCGCCGGAATGGGCGAGCTCCACCTGGAGATCATCGTCGACAGACTGCTCAGAGAGTTCAAGGTCGAGGCCAATGTCGGCAAGCCGCAGGTCTCCTACAAAGAGACTGTCACGACCACTGCCGATGTGGACTGCAAGCATGCCAAGCAGACAGGCGGAAGCGGACAGTACGCTCACGTCAAGATCAAACTCTATCCGAGAGAGCCTGGCGAAGGCTTCGAATTCAAGAACTCCATCGTCGGAGGAGCTATTCCTAAGGAATACATCCCGAAGGTGCAGGAGGGTATCGAGGAAGCCATGCAGGCCGGACCTCTGGCCGGCTACAATGTAGTCGATGTCGGAGTCGAGCTCTATGACGGTTCGTATCACGAAGTCGACTCGTCAGACATGGCGTTCAAGGTCGCGGGCTCCAAGGCGTTCAAGGAAGCAGTAATGAAGGCGAAGCCGGTGCTGCTCGAGCCTATCTTCAAGGTAGAAGTGACCGTTCCTGACAACTACATGGGCGATGTCATAGGCGACATCAGCTCCAGAAGAGGCAGGATCGAGGGCTCGGATATCGAGAACGGAGCCGCGGTCATCAGAGGATTCGTACCGCTTTCCGAGATGTTCGGATATGCGACGGACCTCAGATCGAGGACACAGGGAAGAGGCATCTACACGATGCAGTTCGACCACTTTGAAAGATTACCGGAATCATTAGCTGAGAAGATTATCAAATAAGGAGAATAAAATGGCTAAGCAGAAATACGAAAGAACCAAACCGCATATCAACATCGGTACGATCGGCCACGTTGACCACGGTAAGACAACTCTTACAGCAGCTATCACATCCGTACTGAACAGAAAGTACGGA
>CADBFL010000013.1:0-2023 GCA_902793875.1 uncultured Eubacteriales bacterium
AAAAGGAACTGATTATGCTACACACCTGGTTACCATATATTCTCGCCGGCATCGCTGTCGGCGGCCAATATGCGCTGATAGCCATAGGATACACGATGGTATACGGCATCCTGAGGCTCATCAACTTCGCGCACGGCGACGTGTTCATGTGGTCCGGGCTCATCATGGTATACCTCATCACCGTTCTCCCTCTGTGGCTCTCGGTGATACTGGTCATACTCTTCGCGATAGTCCTCGGCACCACAATAGAAAAAGTCGCCTACCGGCCTCTGCGCACCGCTCCGCGCATGTCTATAATGATCTCTGCGATCGGGGTATCCTACCTCCTGCAGAACTTCGCTCTGTACATCACAGGAGGCCTTACGAAGACATACCCTCCGATCGCATTTCTTCAGAAAACAGTAAAGATCGGCTCGGCGACGACCAAGATGGTCACGCTGATCACGCCGGTCCTCACTATAGTGCTCGTGTTCATGCTGGTCATGCTCATAAAGCACACCAAGATCGGCATGGCGATGCGCGCGGTATCGCGTGACTTCGAAACGAGCTCCCTGATGGGCATAGACATCAACAGGGTCATCACCGTCACCTTTGTTATCGGCTGCGCGCTTGCCGCCATCGGCTCGATACTCTACTTCTCCAACTATACGGGCATCAATCCGATGTCAGGCGCGATGCCGGGACTCAAGGCCTTCGTTGCAGCCGTATTCGGAGGCATAGGATCCGTGCCGGGCGCCGTGGTCGGAGCCTTCGTGATAGGAGTCTGCGAGAACCTCATAAAGGGCGCCGGCTGGACGACCTTCTCGGACGCTTTCACTTTCGTTCTTCTCATCGTGATCCTCATGGTCAAGCCTACGGGACTCTTCGGTGAAAAGAACATAGACAAGGTATAAGGAGGGGCCATGGATACAAAGATCACACTCAAACCTAAAACAAAGTCCGTCCTCTCCGCAGCGGCGATCGCGATCTTCCTTATCCTGGTTTACATCGGGGACATGAACATCTCCGCCGGATCGAGCTGGAAGATGCTGATCACCGTTATCGAAAAAGGATCGATATTCGCGCTCGTAGCGGCGTCGATGAACCTGCTGAACGGCTTCACGGGACTGTTCTCGCTCGGCCAGGCGGGATTCATGCTGATAGGCGCGTATACCTATGCGATCTTTACGATACCGGCAAAGTCGCACGATTCCGTCTATCAGTACTTTGGCGGAGGCCTTATCAAATGGTCGATCGTCGAGATACTTGAGGCAAAGATGGGCATCTTCGGGCACTACCTGGGCATGCTCATACCGATGATAGGAGCCGGTCTCATAGTGGCGGTCATCGCATTTCTGATCGGCATACCTGTGCTCAGGCTCAAATCCGACTACCTCGCTATAGCGACTCTCGGATTCGCCGAGATACTCAGGGCCTTCTTCCAGTGGAACGCCCTCGGTCCTGTCACGAACGGATCCAACGTTCTCAGAAAGTATGCGACCTATGACAATGCAGTCTTCCCTGTCCTTATATCGGGGATATGCATAGCGATCATAGTGCTGCTGATCAGGTCCAGCTACGGACGGGCGTTCCGCGCGATAAGAGACGACGAGATCGCGGCTGAGGCTATGGGCATCAATCTCTTCAGGCACAAGGAGATGTCGTTCGTAATCAGCTCGTTCTTCGCGGGCATCAGCGGCGCACTGCTGGCGATGTTCCAGACGACGATCAACGCGACTCCGTTCAATACGGTCATGACATACGAGATACTTCTCATAGTGGTACTGGGCGGCATCGGTTCCATCACCGGCTCCGTGATAGGCGCGTTTCTCTTCACGGCGGCTTCGGAGTGGTGGCTGAGAGGCCTCGACGCCGGACGCTGGCTCGGCATCAGCTCGAGCCTGATGAGACCGGGTTTCAGAAAGGTCGTGTTCGCGATACTGATCATGCTCGTCGTGCTCTTCTATTCGCAGGGCATCATGGGCACCAGGGAATTCAGCTGGGAGGGCCTCATCGGATGGTTCAGGAACCTCCCTGCAAATCT
>CADBFL010000013.1:2029-18304 GCA_902793875.1 uncultured Eubacteriales bacterium
GCCGCTGCGAAGGCAAAAGCAAAGGAAGCGAAAGCTGCCAGCGAGGCCAGAAAGGCTTCGGGCGAAGCGCTGTTCACTCCGCTTCCTGTTTCCGACACTGTGATGGTATTCGACAAGGAGGGCAAGTGACATGGCTGAAGACAAAAGAGAAGTCGTGCTCCGTCTCTCCGACATAACCATGCAGTTCGGCGGAGTAGTCGCGGTAGACAACCTCAACCTCGACGTGCATAAAAACGAGATCGTCGGCCTTATCGGTCCTAACGGAGCCGGCAAGACGACGGCATTCAACTGCATAACCGGCGTATACGAGCCGACCAACGGGGCGGTCGAGATAAACGGCAGGATCGTCATCGAGAACCACCCTCAGGGCAAGATGAAGGACGAGTACAAGGGACGCAATCAGGGCAAGTACACAAAGGCGATCACAATGCTCCCCGACAGCGTCACGAAGCTGGGCGTCGCGAGGACGTTCCAGAACATCAGGCTGTTCAAAGGCATGACGGTGCTCGAGAACGTGATGGTCGCGATGCACATGAACCAGGGCGAGTCTGTATTCGGAGCCACCTTCCGCAGCAGGAAGGCCCGCAAAGAAGAACATGACATGAGAGAAGAGGCTCTGGAACTTCTGAAGAAGCTCGACCTGTATGAGAACCGGGACGACATGTCCACATCGCTTCCGTACGGCAAGCAGAGACACCTCGAGATCGCGAGGGCCCTTGCGACCCACCCTTCGATACTGCTGCTCGATGAGCCTGCAGCCGGCATGAATCCGCAGGAGTCGGATGAGCTGATGCGCTTCATCGGACGGATACGCGACGAGTTCGATCTGTCCATCCTGATGATCGAGCATCACATGCAGGTCATCATGGGCATATGCGAGCACATATACGTGCTCAACTACGGCGGGCAGATCGCCGACGGAACTCCTGACGAGATCCAGGCCAACCCTGCAGTAATAGAAGCTTATCTGGGAGGTGATGAATAATGCTGGCGATCAGGAATCTGAATGTACACTACGGCGGTATCCACGCCCTCAGAGGCATCGACATCGACGTGCCGGACGGCAGGATCATCTCCCTGATCGGAGCCAACGGCGCCGGCAAGTCCACCACCCTCAAGTCGGTCATGGGACTCGTGCCGAAATCCGACGGACACGTTTACTGGGACGATACCGAGATCACATCGTTCAGAACGAAGGACATAGTAGGAGAAGGCATCATCCTCTGCCCTGAGGGCAGAAGGATATTCCCGGATCTTACGGTAGACGAGAACATAGCGGCCGGGGCCTATCTGAGAACGGACAAGGCCGCGATCGCAAGGGACAGAGACTGGGTATACGAGCTCTTCCCGAGGATCGCAGAGAGGACATGGCAGCTTGGCGCGACGCTCTCCGGAGGCGAGCAGCAGATGCTCGCGGTGGCAAGGTCGCTGATGTCCAACCCTAAGCTGCTGATGCTCGACGAGCCTTCGCTCGGACTCGCACCGCTTGTCATAAAGGACATCTTCGCGGTAATACAGAAGATAAAAGAGGACGGCGTGAACATCCTTCTTATCGAGCAGAACGCCAAGGCTGCGCTCGAGATCTCCGACTACGCGTACGTAATGGAGACAGGCGTCATCACGATGGCCGGGCCGGGCAAGGCTCTTCTGAACGACGAGAGGGTCCAGCAGGCCTACCTCGGGGAGTAGGGCGGCCGAAGGGCAGCGAAAAACAAAACAAGAGGCGACCCATGCCGGTTCGCCTCTTTCTTGCTTCTGCTGACGCGACGCCCTACGAGGCGCCTTTTCCCTTCAGCACGACTCCGATGGTCTTGAGGATTATCTTGATATCCAGCTGGATATCCCAGGTCTCGATGTACTCGAGATCGAGTCTCACGACTTCCTCGAAGTCGGTGATCTCGCTTCTTCCGCTTATCTGCCACAATCCGGTTATGCCCGGTTTTACGGTCATTCTCGCCCTGTGATGCGGGTTATAGCGTTCCCATTCCTCAGGAAGAGGAGGCCGCGTGCCTACAAGTGACATGTCTCCTTTGAGAACGTTCCAGAACTGCGGGAACTCATCTATGGATGTGTTCCGTATGAAGTTCCCTATTCCTCTCGGCCTGCCGTCTTTGTCTTTCTTTTCGGAGCCTATGATGCGCGGGTCGTCATCGAGCTTGAACATCAGGCCGTCCGATATCCTGTTCTTCTCCATCAGCTCAGCCTTCCGGGCTTCGGCATCCATGTACATGCTGCGGAATTTATACATTTTGAATTTCTTGCCGCCGCGGCCGATGCGCTCCTGCGCGAAAAAGATCGGGCCCGGCGATCTGATATATATGAGAGGTCCGATCACGACCGTGAGCACGAGCGTTATCAGGCATCCGACTATGCCGCCTGCAACATCCATGATGC
Source organism: uncultured Eubacteriales bacterium (assembly GCA_902793875.1). GTDB lineage: Bacteria > Bacillota > Clostridia > Peptostreptococcales > Anaerovoracaceae > Crickella. The sequence continues at coordinate 4,424 of CADBFL010000013.1, forward strand.
GTTTGATGACTATCTGATCCAGCGGAACGAACCTGATCCTGCTCGTGAGGACGGTGTAGCCGCCCACAGTATTGACCTCGGTAAGCGGCATATCGATATCGTTCAGGCGCTCCGGACAAACATGGACAGTAACGCCCATGTCAACAAGGCTGTTCAGGATCTCCTTTTCGAGACTTACGTCTTCCGGCTGCAGAACGAAGACTTCATCCACCCAGCCCTTCTGTATCCTGTTCAGCACATCTTTATCAGGATGAAGCAGCGGAGCCGCGTATTCGCCCCTGACCGCGGAGTCGTTTCGGTCGACGACGATGATCCCCGCGATCTTTCTCGAGCCGTCACTGTGCTCGATCAGCTTTTTCATCATCCTGTCCACATGATCGCCGGTCGTTGCGACCATCATCGAATACTGCCTGCCTCCTGCCCGGATCTTGCTGCTTTTGATCCGTTTTTTATTCAGATGCCTGCATACGCTGTCGAGGATCACATATATGACAAGCGTCCATCCTGCCTGAAGCCTGGATATGACTTCGGTCAGCTGGAATGCGAAGAGGAAGACCAGCATATTGAACGCCATTATCGTCGTGAACCTGATGATCCTGATCAGCTCCTCATAAGGACCCCGGCTGAGTATCTTCTCGTAATCACTGGAAAAGATCAGAGTCAGAAGCTGGCAGACCACCATGACCCTGAACAGAAAAACATTGTTTTCAAAAATGAAAGGGTTCTGGAAGCCTCCGTTGGCCGGAAAAGAAGCCAGGACAAACGAGACCGGAAGACAGATGATGTCTATCAGGAGAAAGTCCCGGTATATTATTAGATTCTTGACAGCGCTGTTCCTGTTCATGATAATGTCCTGACTGCCTCACGAAGTTTCAGTCCCGCAAGGTATACCGCTCTGCTGACAGGATTCCTGTCCTGAAATGTAAGATCTGTTTTTTCCGGATCCGGTATGATCTTCGGATCCACGCCGCGCACCAGCTCCCTGACCCAGAGGCCCGTTTCGGTAAGCTTCCCGCCGTTCAGAGGAACGAAGTCCGTCACCATCGGATTTACCATGGATGACGGCTCTTCCTTGTTCGCAAGGCTCCATACGGCAAATCCGATGTCATGCTTCTTCAGATATGAAAACCACTTTGCCGAGTTCTCATAGTCCGGGTCCTCTTCTTTTCCGTCGATATACGCGCCTGAGATGCCGCATTCGGTCACAAATACGGGCAGGCCTCCGCTGACCGCCTTATCGAGTTCTTCCCTCAGTCCGTCGTAATGCGTCCCCGCGTAGAAATGGCATGAATACATCACGTTATCATATTCGAGAGGATCTTCCAGAGCCGGACTCAGGTCCTTGCAGTAATCAGGCGTCCCTACCATTATCACTGCATCCGGAGAATTGTTCCGGATAACCGGTATTATGTAGTCTGCATATCCCCTGACATCGTCCCATGTGGTATCTCCGTTTGGCTCGTTGCATATCTCATAGATCACATTTGGCACGCCGCTGTATTTACTGCTCATGAAGTCAAAGAAGTCAGCAGCCTCCTGCGCATGTAAGTTCGGATCCCCGTCGCTCAGGATGTGCCAGTCGACCAGCACGTACATGTCCGCAGCGATCGCGGCATCCACGCCCTTTGTAACAAGCGCGATGCTCTCGTTTTCTTTTCCGCTGCAGTACTCATCGCTGTACATGGCAAGGCGTATCAGGTTGCTGTTCCATTTCTCAGACAGTTCCCTGAAAATATCCTCATCAACGAACTGGGGGTACCATGTGAGCCCGTGTGTGCTGACGCCTCTCAGCACCACATGCTCTCCGGCCCCGTCGGCAAGAAACGGCCCGTCCACATGAAGCGCTCCGGTGACGGAGGGACGGGGAACTTCCTCTTTCTGCAGAGCCGTGATGAACACCGCCGCTGCCGCGATAACGCAGACAGCGGCGATGATAAGAAGTCTTTTTTTCAGATGATCACTTCTCTTTTCATTCATCGTTTTCCGGCGGTTTTACTTCCGTGTTCCCCGCATCGGGATCGATTGTATCATCCTCATTGAGGCCGAATTCGATCAGTTCATCGAGGATCTCCCTGTCATGACCGTGTTCCTCACGCTTTCCGAAGGTCTCGGTCATGATCTGATAAGACGCAGTCGCATCAGCTCCGGTCTTTTTAGCGTGTATGTTCCCGGATCCGCTCATCATGTTCTTTGCCAGAGAGTTATCATCCTGCGCAGAGCCGCGTCTTTTCCGGTTCTTTGAATTCCTTTCGAGCTCTGTCAGCCCTTCGAGCGACTCCTCCTGATTTACTATGCAGCCGAGTATAGGGCATCCGGATTTATCAAGTTTCTCCACAGCGGAGCGAATATCCATCTTGGTCGCCATGTCGAATCCGACCACCATTATAGCGGCGTCGGCTATCTGATTAAGGCTCAGGGCTTCTGACGAGACTCCTACAGGAGGCGCGTCTATGATGACATAGTCGTACATCCCGACGATCTTTTCTATCAGGTCGAATGTGGACTTGTCCATAGGCACCGGATTGAGTTCGCGGATCATCGGAAGGATATCGAGGTAGCCGTTGATATGAACGATCGCTTCATGCTCTTCGATATCCCCGCGGTAAAGCCCGTTGAGAGAGTGCTCCATCTCGACCGCCGGCAGGAACTCTCTGCCCGCCTCCGGATTATGAGTATCGAAGTCTATGACCAGGACCTTCTTTTCGGTCGCAGCGATCTGGACAGCCAGATTGCAGGCAACACTTGTTCTGCCCTCTCTGCGCGTCGCCGATGTCATGAACACCACATGCGTTTTCTTTTTGGTCCCCAGTCTGTTCATCAGTATATACGCCGTTGAAGCGAACTGCTGACGGACCTTGCTCCTCAGGCCTCTTGTAAGTATGTCCTCATCAGAGCTGAAGTATTCGTCATCCTTGCTGATGACTCCCAGGGTCTCAAGCCCGAGCTCGAGCGGTACATCGTCCAGATTGATCAGCTTCGGCCTCATAAGAAGGTTGAGCACGATGATGCCGACGCCGAGCCAGAATCCCAGCAGCAGCATTATTCCCCACAGCGGAGCCGCAACTCCTCCTCCCACGACACGCTTTGCAACAGGCTGATCGATGACCGACAGCTTCCCTCGTCCGAGCGTATCTCTTACGGCAGGCGTCGCGTCAGTCAGAAGCGCCGTCATGATCCTGACTCCCTCATCTGAGCTTCTCCAGTTGAGCGTCAGCTCTATGACCGGCGTATCTCCTTCTCTCGATATCTGCAGGTTGTTCCTTATGTCGGATGTCCTGACCCCTGTCAGATTGGTCTTTTTCAGCACTTCGCTGAGCACTCTGTTGCTGTTGAGGATGTAGACCACGGATTCGGTCATCTCCTCGGCCAGCAGATAGTCGTTGTAGAGCGGATACGGGAGTTTGTCCTGATATGTTCCCTCTTTGCTCTCCGTAATAAATACAGCAGAAGCCGTGATCCGGTAGTTCCGGCTCATGCTTCCCTGAAGGTACTGGACGCCGGATGCCGCAACACCGAGGATAAAACCTATCAGTGTCAGCAGCACTACGAGCTTCCACCTTTTTTTCATCGCATATATCAGATCGCTCAAGCGGAGCTGCATTCCATTGTTCATTTATACTTTACAAACCTCCTGCAAAAATTTCCGATAAACACTCCTATAAGCGCTCCGAGGGAGTTGGCAACGACGTCAGCCATGTCGCATTCTCCCATCGACAGCACCAGCTGCGTGGATTCTATTATTGCCGAATATGCTGTCCCGATAAAGAATCCTGCGCTGCCGTACCTCACGATCACATGCTTCTCATCTTCTCCGAGCTGCCGCTCAGACGGCGTCGTCATCATGTAAAGAGCTCCTAGCGGCACGAACATCGCGGTGTTGAGCAGCAGGTGCTCTGTTTTTTCAGGATCGCGCAGTGTAAGCGCATCCGCGAGACTTCTGAAAACATCGACATATACCGCATTGTTGCTCATGCCGATACGGGCGAAGAGCGTTACCGCAAAGATCGCGGCGCAGTACCCGATGAACAGAGCCGTCATGGTCCTGTTCAGTCCGGGTTCCGTGAACATGCGGTACGCCAGAAAGACCATGAGTCCTGCGGAAACAGTCAGCGTGATGATGAACAGACCGTTCAGCACGTACATGAAATTGCACAGCAGGATGAGCAGCCACGCAAGCGACAGGCTCATGGCGAACACTATCAGAGCCGCCAGAAGCTTTCCCGAAGCGCTTTTCGTTTTCATCCGGCAGACAACGATCTCCGGCATTGTGATAAGCATCAGATATATCAGATAGACCTGTGCCTGTTCATAGGCTGTCTCAAGCATTTAATCCTCCTGCTTCGCATCATCTGCTGCGCCGTCTGCATCCGTATCTCCGGAGACAGCTTCGTTTTCACTGCCGGAGCCTTCTTCAGCGGAAGCACCGGCCGCTCGGGCCTTCTCTTCTTCCTTTCTCCGCTTTGCCGCTCTGCGGATAAGCGCGCCTGCTCCGGCCAGGATCAGTATCAGAACGACGGCCGCCGCAGCGATCACAGCATAGCTTCTCATGGTGAACAGGTTGATGTTGAGAGTCTGTATCTCGGCTGTGTCCGTTACGGTCACATTATACTTCTTTGAAGCATCTCCGTTCAGATTGACATAGTACTTGCCCTGCTCAAGGCCTGTTATCTCATGGAACGATCCGTTGGTCGTCCATGTCTCGACGGATTTGCCGCCGGCAGTGAAGAGCTCGACTTTCGTATCCAGAAGATGCGTTCTGAGTATCGCATCACGCACGCCTACATCAAGGCGCAGGACCCTGTTGGTCGCCTCCACGTCGGCCTTCGCGTCTTCTCCTACTCTTCCCTTGGCGGAAACCTTTACTTTTACGGGTTCAACAGCTGCAATATAGTCTCCCGGAGCAGATACCTCCGTGAACTCATAAGTCCCGTTCTTCACTACCTCATCCAGCACGATCTGACCTCCCTCATCGGTAGTCATCTGCTGGTTTATGTTAGGTCCGCTGACATCATATACAGCTCCCGGTACCGCATCGCCGGTAAGCTCGTCATGCAGTATGAACGTGATCCGTGTCCGCTCGGCCCTGACGGTGTTGAGCGTATTATAATCTATCTCTTCATCATCGCCGGCCGTGCCCTGCGCATCCGGCGCCCCGTCCTTCTGCTGTCCGGTCTCTTCTTTGGCTTTGCCGGACTCATCCTGCGACTCGCCGCCGCTCACCGTATCCCTGAGGGTCACGCTTATCGCTTCGTCATTGCTTGCATAGTATTCCGGGATATCTGTCTGCACCACCTTGTATTTGCCCAGATACAGACGGTTGCTCTCTCCGTAGCCCTTCTCATCGCAGGTGATGGTGCCGGCGACTTCTCCCTTTTTGACTCTGACAGTGTCATCAAGGGTCTTGATATCCTCCTGGGCGATGACATTGAATTTGCCGCCCGGCACAGCCTGTCCGTTGTCCTGGTCGATCATCTGGATGCTTATGACATCCCGCATCGGATACATAGGGATCTTTACCAGAAAAGGATCAGGCCAGTCATACGCCCCGTCTATGGTGAATTCGACCTTGTCGGCAACATCATAGCCTTTGAAATCAGAAAGCTGATGGAAGTAATAGGATGTCGCCAGCACTTTTTCAGGCAGGTAGAATGTGCCGTTCTCGGTGGTCTTGAATGTCCTGTATGACTTTTTGACCGGATAATAGGTATTCAGTACGGTAAGCGCCTTTGAATCGGAATAGAGCTCAAAGGTCACATCCTTGGCCTGGATGGCTTTTCCGGTCTCTCCGTCTACCAGAGAAGCCAGCACGGCGGATTTGCTTCCGTCGCCTTCTCCCGGATCGTCCTCTCCGTTCCCGTTTCCGTTCCCGCCTCCGCCGTTATTATTGTTGTTGGTGTTTTTGCGATCCTCTTTGCCTTCTTCTTCACCGCCTTCATTGTCGGACTCACTGTACGAGGATCTTTCGCTTTCCTTCCGGGTCTTGCCATTGGCATCCTGCTCTTCGGTTATCTGATCGTACTTGAGTTCCTGATCAAATTCCTTATCCGGCATCTCGAGGATATAGAGGATCAGAAACATGATGACAAGCAGAAGCACCAGAATAAGGGCCGTCATCAGGTCGGACGACGACTTCCAGTAATCTATGGGCTCGAACGCTTTTCTGTCTTTCTTCTGTCTTCGGCTCATTTCACCGCCTCATTCACTTCTTTACAAACTCATCGGGTTCAGTCAGTTCCGAGAAGAAACTTCCCTGCGCAAGTCTGCAGCCGCCCTTTCTCAGCGCCTTTACCTGCTCCATGGATTTGACGCCCTCGCAGTCAACGACAAACGAGCGTATCCTGGCCTGGTCGTACACCTCATCGATGATGGTACATGAATCCTTTGTATCATAACCCGAGATATTCAGTTTGAGTTCATCCACCTTAAGGTTCTCGATGGCATCAAGAGGCACGAAGTTTCCGTCAAATCTGTCAAGGATAACCTTGAATCCCTTGGATCTGAAAGCGTTGACGCAGTCGACAGCGACATCCTTGGCATCCACGAAGGCATCCATTGCTATCTCGATATCTATCATGCGCGGCGGTATGTTGTACTTGTTCAGCATGAACATGAAGAACTCGCTTATGTCTCCCTTGTCGGACAGGAGGTCCACCTTGGTGATATTCACCGCAACAGGCACGTGAGGCACATTGTTCTCCTCCCAGTACTGTATCTGCTTGCAGACATCCTCCCATATATGCCGGCTTATCTTCGTGATAAGTCCGTTGTCCTCGATCACAGGCATGAATATCGACGGCGGTATGCTTCCGAGTTTTTTGTGGTTCCATTTGATGACCGCTTCCGTGCTGATTATCTCACGGCTGTGAATGTCATGCTTCGGAGAAAGCGCGAATCCGAATTCGTTGTCCTTGATCCCCTGTATTATCTGAGGCAGCAGTATCCTTTCGTTCATCCCTCCCGAAGCGGTCTTCACGCTTCCGCCGCTTCCGGAAGCGGCGCCGAAGGCCGCAGGCATCTCGCGAGGGATCCTCTCGAGCCTCTCAAGGACATACTCTCTGTTGAGCTGTTCTTTATACCGCTCCTGCTCATCTACAGTCGGTATCACGTACTTATGGAAGTCGTCCAGATATATGTCGAGTTCCCGCATGGTGACGTTCCAGATCATCCTGTAGATGATGTTGAAAAGGATCGACATGATTATTCCGGCTATGGATGTATAGAACGCGACATTGATTCCTGACAGCAGTGTCTGTATGCTCTCAAGCGCAGCCTCGGTCGACGAGAAGCTGACAGCACCTATACCGGTAAGCAGTCCGACAAAGGTGCCGAGGACTCCGATACCCGTAAGAGTGCCCGGCACCTGCGCGACCACTCCGTTCCAGCATCTCTGTGATACCGTGTCTTCATTGATGTAATCATCGAGCTCATTCAGAGTCTGCTCCGACTCCCGCTGGAATCTTATCTTTCCCTTGTAGTCCTCAAACAATGTATCCAGAGTCTTCTGTCCGAACATGTCATCCAGCGACATCAATGCTGTCCACGCGGAATCCGTAGGCGATACAAGATTGTCCTGTATCGTCTGCCTGCCCGTCCTGAACCCGCGCGTGAAAGATATCATCTGCAGCAGACCGAATCCGGATGCCAGCAGCACGACCAGAAGCATGATGCCGATGATCACCATTGACAGCATGTCCGGCGCAAAGACGATCAGGGCGGCATTTGCAACGGCCAGAATGAATAATGAGAATAACGATATACCTCTTGTCATTTTTCCTCCATTACGATCAGTTGTAGACCTGTCTGTGTTTGATCGATCCGTTTTCTGTTTTCTGACATCCCATCGCTACAGCCACAAACAGAAAAAGCATCTTGTATCCGAAAGTTCCGAAGCAGCGCTCGGTGAACCCCGACAAAGTGAAGAAGGCCATGTAAGCCATGCAGAATACATATTTGTCGGCCGGGATCTGTCTCGGACGGGAAAAAGCAGCTATGAGCATGGCAAAATAAGCCAGGAGTCCTATAAGACCGGTATTTACCCACATTTCGATCAGACTGTTGTGGGAACCGGTAGTGATCTCATTCATGAATGAAGTCTTTGAAAACCCTACATGAAGCAGGTCAAGAGCTTCCTTGTCATACCAGAAATGTCCGTATCCGTACCCGATGAGCGGATGGTTTTCCCTGATAACATCAAGCAGCTGATGCCATAACGGCACCCTTCCCGTGAGAGTAGCGTCCTTTCCTATGACGTTGAGGAGCGGTTCCAGCATCGGCAGCACCGTCATCGCGAATACGAGAAACAGTATGCTTGACAGAACACATACCATGCCGACATTGACTCTGAACCTGTCTCCTGCAGCCAGCACCAGCAGCACAACGGCTGCGCAGTATACCAGGGCGCCCTTGCTGTTTGACAGCACAAGCAGAAACAGCTGGACCGCAAGGAAGCCGACAAAGAAGGACGATACGCTGACATTATCAGCTGTCCTGACCCTCCAAAGAAGAAGCTGCATGACTATCCCGAACAGCAGTATCATGGCAGTCACGTTTTTATTGTCTTCCATTCCCAGAAAAGCCATCTGCTGATCGCCCTTGCGGTCATACAGACCCGGAAACAGCACGGCAAATGTCACCGCCGCAGCAACGTACAGGATCATGGACCTGTATATCAGGCCAAGCAGCTCCTCTACATCGAAGTGCTCGCACAGCCAGATCGCGAAAAGAGCGGTAACGCTGAATCTGATGCATGACACGACTTCCTCTCCCTTTTCGGAAGTGGCGATCATGGACACCGCGAATATCGTTGCCAGAAACAGGTATATGGGGGTATACTTCGGCTTTATGTCTATAAGTTTTATCTCGCCGATACGGTCCCCTGAAAGCACCAGCATCAGGAAGAGCTGAAGGAAAAATATCCCGTACCTGGTAATGACCTCGACAGACGGTCCGAATACTTTTATATATGTGCCGGGAAAGCCGAATGAACAAAACATGACCAGAATGACAGCTGCTCTGACCCACGGTCTCATAACTGTATTCTGGTTCTCACCGGCAAAGCTTCCGTAACGTGCGCTGTAGTTTCCTGTATAGTTTCCTGCTGCGGCCCTTCCCTCGTACATCGTCCCGGATCGAACTCTTATCTGTGATAATTTCCTGATATGACGTAGATAGTTATGATATCATATTTTGCCTGGATTCTCAACGAAGAGCGGCTGTTCCGCCTGCATCAGGCTGCCCTTTTGCGGATCACTCCCATGATCCGGGCTCTTTCCGAGCTGTCGAATCCCGTAAGGCCGTACACGACCGCTCCGGCCGCGCAGCACAGCATGCCGCAGGCTGTCAGCGAGATCCATCCGGCAGGGGATGTCAGCAGCGCTATCACCTTGAGCACGATCACCATCAGACCCGATGCCAGCAGGCACCTGGCGACCTTGCCGTAAAACACCCTTTTAGGTTCGCCCAGGACATGGCAGACATAAAGAGCATTTGATATCAGATGATTTGCCGCCAGATATACCGCAGTGGTCCCCGTGACAGCATAAAGCTCAAGGTCCGTATTTTTGAGCAGTATGAGCATCGAAGCCACGTTCAGAAGGCCGCAGGCCGCAGAAAAGAAGAACGGGATCATTTTTTTGACTTTTATGGTATATGCATAGTACATCGGAGCGATTATCCCTCCGGAGATGGACGGGATCATCGCGATGACAGTGAGCCTGTATAAAAGATCGACATCCTGATTCGGGATCCACAGGTGATAAAACGCGTTCCCGAGCGCAAAGAATCCTGCAAAGAGAAGACTGCACAGGAAGCTGCAGGTCTTCATGGAAAGATAGAACCAGCGCATCATCTCCGCGTGCTCATCATGTGAATAGGCCTTAAGGATCATAGGCTGGAATGCCGGTGATACCATCGAATATATCGAGGTGTATATGACGCTTATGCTCTGCACCACGGCAAGCTGCCCCATTCTGAACGGAGCGAGGAACCAGTTGGTCACAAGAAGATCAAGTCCGTTGTTTAGCAGATTGCTTACCGTATTCAGCGAGGACCAAATGCCGTTGCCCACGAGCCGCCGCATAGCATCCATGCTGAAATTCTCCGGCTTTATACGTAGCTCCGGAGTGTACCTCCTGCATATTATGAAATTAGGAACAGTTATGCTGAACGACGAGATAAGGATAGCCAGTCCTACCCAGTATACGTGCGGCTCGAAGCAATGATAAAAGACCACGAGCAGTACAGCCTCCAGCAGATAGGACACCAGCTTGAAGCGGGCCGAGATATACATGCGGTTCGTTATAACGGGTCCGCATTCGAAAACCGCAAGGACTGTCGTCTGCAGGAATTTCAGCATGGTGAAAAGCAGCAGCAGCTGTACATCGGTCACCAGCTCGGGAGACACCTGAAAAATGCTGTCGAGGTTTGATACCACGACCATCGCGCCTGTGAACAGCAGCGATCCGAGAGCCGTGTCGCCGAAGAAAACCGAACTGTAGTACCTGTTAGCGTCCTCGTAATCCCCGCGATGATAGCTGTATCCTATGAATCTTGTAGAAAAATCCTGTATCGCAAGCATCAGCATCGTACAGTACATCACGGCATCCTTTGATACCTTTACCCAGCCGTACGCTTCGGCATTGATGAGATCAGTAATATACGGGACCAGAATAAGCGTGATCAGGAAGTTGATCACGAATCCGAGTCCCGAACTGCCTATCGTCCTTGCGATCTTACCGAAATTGCCCATCAGACTGTCTCCGGCCTCTTCTGTCTTTCCATATCCTGAAGTGTTTGCGTATCGTTCTGGCATAAAAAGACGCTGCCCTTCTGAATCCCATATGCCTCATCCTGTCCAGCGCCCGATCCGCCTTCATGCGAATCGAAGTCAGAAACGATTCGCCGTAAGCGCGGCCGTTCTCATAAGGGATCTCAGCAAGTTCCGGACATGCGGCGTCCGCTATCATCATCTGAGGCCTCCTTGACATGCGGCATTCCTCATCATATGCCGCCAGGATCGAAAGAAGGAGACGGCAGTTCAGCGGTTCAAGCGATATTATGTCATCGATCATGGTGAATCCGTTTTCTATGGAGGCCAGCCAGCAGCCGCTGCGTTCCTCGTAATAAAATCTGTTCGCCGGATCAGGCGTTTTAACGGGGTTTCTGCTGCACCAGCTGAAGTATTCCTGAAGAGACTCCCATTCAGGACTGCCGGTCCCGATATGGTATTCCTGAAATAATTCCTGCCCGGGCCTGCCGTCTTCAAAAAAACGGCTGTACACACAGCACAGATCAGGCCAGATACCGCTCCTCAGCAGAACGCATTTCCCGTAAGCCTCTGTCAGTTCTCTGAACTGATCATATGCATAGTAAAGTCTGTCCTCGTCGCGTACCAGGCCGCATGTATATCTGTCATATTCCTTTTCGCGCTGCGCTGAGTAATTGCTTTTGTTCCTCCTGACATATACATGGTCCAGTCCGAGCACAGCGCAGATCTGCGGCGGGATCTCAACATCGCCTTTACTGATGCCGTCATATTCCATGGTATATGCCATGAAGTCAGTCCCTGCCTTTTTTGCGAGCGCGGTCAGTGCGCGCGAATCGTGTCCTCCGGTCAGCGCAGCCATAAGCCTGTGCTCCGGAAACAGATCTGCCATCTGCCGGAGTGAATAGCAGAAGTGATCGATGAATGCGGCTGTCAGCTCCTGTTCGCTTCCGCCGGAAACAAATGCTGTCGGCAGCAATTCCCTCGCATGGACAGTCCCCGTTCCGAGATCATAGACCTGACTTGGCATGAGCCGACTGATCCCTTCATAGTGAGTCCTCGGGCCGGGCATCCAGTTCATCCTGCCGGGTTCGTATATCTTTTCACTGAGCCCCATCGCGCGGGCAAGCAGCAGGCAGTCGCTTGAGGCTCCTGCCGCTGAATAAAAGACGTTCAGCATCCCGCCTGCATCAAGGTATATCCTGCCTCCGCTGATGACGGCATATCTTCCGTTCCAGGTCTCTTCAGCGTCCATGAGGCTTTTTTCAGATATGCGGCCTCCCCCTTCACGGGCAAGCTTTTCCAGTTCCTTTTCAGGAGCCTCCCTGCCCGGCATGACCTGCCATGCATACCCAAGCAATGCGGTCTGACTCGGCTCATCAAAAAACAAAGGAAGCTCCTCATGATAAGAAAGCACCCATCCGTCCTCCAGATCAATGCTCTTATATCCGGGCAGATCCGCCCGGTCTCTGAGTATGCAGAACTGTTGTCTGTGCAGCATCATCCACCTCTCGTCTGTCTCAATGTCTCTGCTCTTCCGGTCAGCTCCAGTCCCAGTCGAGCCGTTCTATATCTTCTTCCGTAAGTTCATCTCCGATCTGGACCTCGATGAAATGAAGCTCGGTCAGAGCTTTTATGGCATGCCTGGTGCCCGCCTCTATCGTGACGGTGCTTCCGCGCCCGACTTCCGTGACCTCGCCTTCAAGGATCAGTTCGCCGGTCCCTTCCACGATCGTCCAGATCTCGGTCCGGCGTTCATGCCTCTGGTAAGAGATATGTTTGCCGGGCTTTATTATCACATGCTTTGTAAGAGAATTGTTCCCGTCGCTCTGCACCCTGTGATCCAGCACCATGTACTCGCCCCACTCGCGCTTCTCATACATCGGGCGCTGATCGGTCACGAACTCTTTCAGCTGATCGCTGCAGTCCTTATCCGCCACCAGTATCCCGTCAGGAGTGGCCGCGATAGCCAGACCCTTTACTCCGAGAGCGATAAGCGGTATCTGCAGTTCATTGATTATGTGCGTATTCTCGCACTGCGCAGCCACAGCATTACCCGCAGTCTCTTCGCTCATCGCTTCAGTGAGGGTGTTCCAGGTGCCGAGATCCTTCCATGCGCCCGAAAATCTCAGGACCTGTATCCTCTTCTCCTTCTCTGCGACGGCATAGTCAAAGGAGATCTTCGTCAGATTTCCGTAGTTTTCCGTCAGCTCATCATACTTCGACGTTCCGAAGATCTCTTTTGCCGTATCCAGTACATATCCCAGCCTGAAAGCGAATACTCCGGCGTTCCACAGAGCTCCCTGTTCGATATATTCCGCCGCTGTGGCGGCATCAGGTTTTTCTCTGAATGTCTTAACAAAGCTCACCGGATCAGACGATGAGGGGATGATATATCCGTACTTCTCGCTCGGACATGTGGGTTCCACACCGATGAGGACGAGGTTCGCCTCATCTTTTTCCACCTGATCGCGCAGCTTTGTGAACATCCGGAAGAAGTCCTTCTCGACGTACGGATCCACAGGGCACACGATGACAGCCTCATCCTCGCCTGCGCCCTGTATCTCGTGCAGATATGCCGCCGAAAGAGCAATGGCCGGGAACGTGTCCCTGCGGCACGGCTCAACGGATATTCCCGCGCCGTCCCCCAGCTGCGCTCTGATGGCGGAGACCTGTTTGCCGGATGTTGCGATCGTGATCTTTGAGTCGGGTTCGACTTCACAGATCATCCTGTGCATGCGCTGCAGCATGGATTCGCTTGTCCCGTCTTCTCTTCTGAAAACCTTGAGGAACTGCTTGGCTCTGACCTCATTTGAGAGAGGCCAGAGGCGTTTGCCCGATCCTCCTGACAGTATGATAATATTCATCGTATAATTCTTTCAGCCTGTGAGCCTGTGATATCAGTCAGTAAAAGCATGTCTGTTTATTGTATCACATACTGAGGAAATAATGATTGTGGTATACTTTTTGTTGCCATATCATGCAAAAGGAGATCTCGCAACATGAAATTGCTGGTATTCCATATCAACCCGAATGACAGGAGCGCGCACATCCTGAAGAACGAAGAGATGTTCCGCGGCATGGGGATCGATGTGACCGATGTTTATGATCACGATCTT
>CADBFL010000014.1 GCA_902793875.1 uncultured Eubacteriales bacterium
ATCGTATATCTCTTACGCGGCGACCTTTTCGCCTTTGTTCTTCTTTACTGCCGTGATAACGATGCCGATCACAAGACCGATAACGGCAGGCACCACCCAGCCGAGTCCGAGGTCGAAAAACGGGAATATCTTCTGTCCGAGCGCTGTCATCGCAGGGATGTGAAGAGCGTTCTGGACGCCCTCAGGCATGGTCTTCATGAAGTCGAATACCGCAGGAATGAAAGCTCCGAGGCTGACCCACGCGTATACATATCTGCTCTTTCCGAAGGCCTTCTCGCACAGAGCCATGATGATGAGCACCGTTGCGAGCGGGTAGAGAAGCATCAGCACAGGAATGGCGTAAGTGATGATGGCTGTCAGTCCGACGTTCGATACAGCGAACGAGAAGAGCGTGAACACCATGGCCCATCCTCTGTAGTTGAGCTTGCCCGGCACCAGCTTGATGAACATTTCAGAGCAGCTCCTTGATGAACATTTCAGAGCAGCTCGTGACAAGGCCGATAGCGGTCTTGAGGCAGGCGAACGTGATCGTGAACGCCAGAACGAAGCTTCCGAATCCTCCGAGGTAGTGGCCCGCGATCTGTGTCAGCGCGATGCCGCCATTGTCCGAAAGCTCGAAAAGTCCTCTCGACTGCGCGCCCATGATTATGGTCAGTATGTAGATCAGCGCCATCAGAAGTCCTGTGAACACTCCGGACTTCAGCGTCTCTCTCGCGACGTCCTCATCCCTGTCGACGCCGAGATCTCTAACGACATTGATGATGACGATGCCGAATGCAAGACCCGCGATGGCGTCCATCGTCCCGTATCCTTCGATGAATCCGTTGAACAGAGCGCCGCTCCTGTATGCTTCGACAGGCTCCACCGATGACATAGGCGCACCCGGTCTGATCAGGGAAACGATGACCAGTATGGCAAGGAACGCCAGGAAGAGTGGATTTATGATCCTTCCGATCCATGTTGTGATCTTGCCCGGCCTCAGCGAGAAGTACATCACGAACGCGAAGAACACGAACGAGAATATGAACTGCCAGAGCCTGAAGTGCGACTCGCCCACAAGAGGCGCGATGCCTGTAGTGAACGATACCGAAGCGCATCTCGGGATCGCGAAGAACGGTCCGATCGTGAGATAGAGCGCCGCTGTGAATACCACTCCGTACCAGCCGGATACCTTGCTCGAAAGATGGAGCAGGTCGTCGCTGTGAGTGTTTCCGATGGCTGCCACGGCCAGGATAGGGATAGTGACCGCCGTGATGCAAAAGCCTATTATGGCCGGCCACGAGTTGCTGCCCGCCATCTGTCCGAGGTGGACCGGGAATATGAGGTTGCCCGCTCCGAAGAACATCCCGAACAGTGTGCTCGCGACAACGATGGTCTCCCTCATCGTCAGTTTGTTCTTTTTCATTTTGAGAGTTCTCCTTCCAGTTTTCCTTCAATACCTTGTTATCGTAATATTATTATGATTTCCGCAATATTCCTACAGTTCTCTTCTTCCCTCCATGGCCTTCAGAAGAGTGACTTCGTCGGCGTATTCGAGGTCTCCTCCGACAGGAATGCCGTGGGCTATCCTCGTCACCTTTATGCCGGCAGGCTTCAGCAGCCTCGCGATGTACATCGCCGTCGCTTCGCCCTCGATGTTCGGGTTAGTCGCTATTATGACCTCCTTCACCTCATCCGAGCTCTGCAGCCTTTCGATCAGGCTCTTCAGATTGATGTCCGAAGGGCCGACTCCCTCGGCGGGGGATATGGCTCCGTGCAGCACGTGATATGTTCCTCTGAACTCGCGTATCCTCTCCATCGCCATGACGTCCTGCGGGGTCTCCACTACGCAGATGGCCGATCTGTCTCTCGTCTCATCCGAGCATATCCCGCAGACCTCCCTGTCGGTAAGATTGCCGCAGACGCTGCAGTAATGAAGGGTCTGCTTTGCCTCCATTATCGCAGATGCCAGAGCCTCGGCCTCGCGGTCGGAAAGGCTCAGCACATGAAAAGCGAGCCTCTGCGCCGTCTTGCCTCCGATGCCCGGCAGCTTGCCCAGTTCGTTTATCAGCCTGTTGAGGGAACGCGGATACTGTCTCATCCTAGAATCCGAATCCGCCCATGCCGCCGAAGCCGCCCGTGATCTTGTTCATTTCGGACTCCTCGAGCTCCGCGATCTGTCTCATCGCCTCGTTTACCGCAGCCATCACAAGATCCTGCAGCATCTCGACATCGTCCGGATCAACGACATCCTTGTCGATCGTCAGCTTCGTGATCTCTTTCTTTCCGTTCACCGTGACTTCGATGGCTCCGCCGCCGGCAGTCGTGGTCACTTCTTTTTTCTCGAGCTCCGCCTGGGTCTGCTCCATCTCGGCCTGCATGGCCTGCAGCTGCTTCAGCTGCTTCTGCATATCGCCGCCGCCCTGTCTGTTCTTAGGCTTCTTTCCGGCTCTCATTCCTTTTCCCATTTTTGTCCTCCTGTATGTTCCCGTCAGTCCTCCATGACCGGCTTTATGCCGAAGAGGTCCTCGACGTCTTCCATGACTTCGCTTACGCTTATGTCTTCGTTTATTATCCGGGACGTCTCATCCTCGGATATCCCGTTATTGGTCTCGTGCGCCGCGGACTTTTTTATCTCGCCGCCCTTCAGGCTCACGTATATGTCCGCGCCGAACAGCTCCTTTGCGACGCGGTTTATATCGGCCTTCATGTCCTCTGCGAAGCTCAGCTTCCCGGGGCTCACCGTCACCGTCAGCTCTCCCGTGTCGAATCCTTCCGCTGCGGAATTCCTCCCGATCAGGCCCATGAAGCTCCTGTCGGCTGCAGCCATCTCGCGCACTATGAGGTCCCACATCCCGTCGGGGTCTCCGGCCTGTTCTCTCGGAGCAGAGGCTATCATGCCGGCGAGAGCCTCGTCCGCAGGCACATCGTCGGCAGGCTCCGGCTCCGGCGCAGGAGTCCGTCCGGCGGTCTCCTTCACCAGCCGCGTATCTGCCGGCCTTTCCCTTACGGCCGGGCGCTCTGCCGCAATGGCCGATTTCGGCGCTGCCAGCCTGACCGCCGCCGTTTCGAGGAGTATCCTCGGTCTTTCCGAATACCTTCCCATGTTGATGTATTCGGATATGAGCCTGATGGCCTTTTCGATGAATACGGCATCCACCCCTTCGGCCTGAGCTTTCAGCCTCTCTATGTTCTCTGTCGAGGCTCCTATTATGCGCTCGGCCTTTCCGACATATTTGACTATCATGAGATCCCTCATGTGCCTCAGCCAGTCCTTGAGTATCTGCCTGGTATCCTTGCCCCTTTTTACGATCTCATCGATATATATGAGGGCCTTTCCCGCGTCGTGGGCTATGACCGCTCCGGTCAGCGCCAGGAAGAAGTCCTCTCCCGCGGCTCCCGTGTATTCGAGCACCGACGGTCTTGTGAGCTCCCTGTCGCCTGATGCGATGCACTGCTCGAGTATCGAAAGCGCGTCCCTTACCGAGCCGTCAGCCCTCGAAGCAATGGTCGAAAGCGCGTCTTTTGTCGCGGATATGCCTCTCTTCGAGCATATCCTGTCCATGCCGGCGATCAGCTCGTCCTCGGTGACTCTTCTGAAGTTGAGCTGCATGCAGCGCGAGCGTATCGTCTGCCGGACCTTCTGAGGGTCCGTGGTCGCCAGGATGAATATGGCGTGTTCCGGCGGCTCCTCGAGAGTCTTGAGAAATGCGTTCTCGGCCTGCTGCGTGAGCATGTGCACCTCATCGATGATGTACACCTTGTACTTCCCGATAGTCGGAGGGTACTTCACCATCTCGATGATGGCCCTGAGGTCTTCCACGCCGTTGTTGGACGCCGCATCGAGCTCGATCACATCGACGAACCTGCCTTCGCGTATCGCCTCGCAGTTGTCGCATCTGCCGCACGGAGGCTCATCGGCAGTTCCCGTGCAGTTGACCGCCTTCGCGAGTATCCTCGCAGTGCTCGTCTTTCCCGTGCCGTGCGTTCCCGAAAAAAGATAAGCCTGACTCACCGTGCCGGTCCTGATCTGGTTCTGCAGGATCTTTACGATGTGCTTCTGGCCTATTATGTCTTCGAATACTTCAGGCCTCTCGGCCCTGTAAAGTGCACGCTGCATGCGGTGTCTCCTGTCCGGGATAAATTTAAAACGGCGGGCGATCTGCAGTACGCAGAGGCTTGTCTGCGGCACACAGGACAGATCGCTTAATGCTGCTACCTCTCGGTCCTGACATGGTTCACGGAGCCCTGTTGCGCAGGGCCCCCGCGCACAGCAGGTCACCCGCCGATATTAACGTTCATATTGTACCACACTTACATCGCTTTGAGTATATCTCTTGCGACAAATACGCCGCTTGCAGAAGCGTGGGACAGCGAATGAGTGACGCCGCTTCCGTCGCCTATCATGTAAAGCCCTTTGTGTCTCGTCTCGAGATGCTCGTTGAGGCTGACCTCCATGTTGTAGAACTTGACCTCGACTCCGTAGAGCAGAGTGTCGTCGTTGGCCGTTCCCGGAGCGATCCTGTCCAGAGCGTATATCATCTCTATGATGCCGTCGAGTATCCTCTTCGGCAGCACGAGAGAGAGGTCTCCCGGCTCCGCCTTGAGAGTCGGAGTGACGAAGCTCGATGACAGCCTCTTGTAGTTGGTCCTGCGGCCCCTTATGAGGTCGCCGAATCTCTGGACGATGACGCCGCCGCCGAGCATGTTCGAAAGCCTCGCGATGCTCTCGCCGTAACCGTTGCTGTCCTTGAACGGCACAGAGAAATGCTTGGATACGAGCAGGGCGAAGTTGGTCATGTCCGTCTGCTTCGCAGGATCCTCATAGCTGTGGCCGTTGACGGTTACGATGCCGTTGGTGTTCTCGTTGACAACCGACCCCTTAGGGTTCATGCAGAAGGTCCTGACCTTGTCTTCGAACTTCTCCGTCCTGTATACGATCTTGCTCTCGTAGAGCTCGTCGGTGATGTGCGAGAAGAGCACCGCCGGCAGCTCGACCCTGACGCCGATATCCACGCGGTTCGACTCGGTCTCGATGCCGAGCTCATCGCACACGGTCTCCATCCACTTGCTGCCGCTCCTGCCGACCGAGATGATGCACTTTCTGCATGTGTACTCGCCGCCGTCAGTCACGACCTTATACCCGCCGTCGGTCAGGCTCATGCTCTTCACCGGAGTGAGGAACCTGAAGTCGACCCTGTCCTTCAGTTCATCGTACAGGTTCTCGAGAACGACGTAGTTGATGTCCGTGCCCAGATGCCTCACCGAAGCGTCAAGAAGCTGCAGCTTGTTCTGCAGGCATATCTTCTTGAAGGTCGAATTGGCCGTGGTATAGAGCTTTGTGCCCTCGCCGCCGTGAGACATGTTGATGCTGTCGACATACTCCATCAGGCGGATGGCCTCTTCCTTGCCTATGTATTCGAAAAGCGTGCCCCCGAAGTCGTTCGTTATATTGTACTTGCCGTCGGAGAAAGCTCCCGCGCCGCCGAAGCCGCTCATGATCGAGCAGTTCTCGCAGCCGATGCAGGTCTTGATTTTGTCTCCGTCTATCGGGCATTTTCTTTTATGCAGCTCGTTGCCGGCTTCGAATACGGCCACACTGAGCCCGCGGTCTTCTTTTGTCAGTTCGTAAGCCGCGTATATGCCGCCCGGGCCTGCTCCGATTATTATCACATCATAGTCCATGTTCGTCTCCTCTCCTTGCCCTTTTGTTCCTTCATATTGACAGCACGCATTTTTGCCGGAGGAGCGCAGCCTCCTGAGATCATCACAGCATTATCTCGCTCTTCGCCTTGCTTTCGGCTATCATCTCGTTCAGTCTCCTTGCCGGATGGTAAAGCGCGAGCCCGAAGGCTATGGCGAATACGAAAAACAGCATCAGCGTCCCGACGCATTTCAGGTATGTGTCTTCGTACATCCCGCATATGCATTCGCGCATCGCGTCCATCGAATAGCGGAACGGCATCAGCGGGTATATCACCTTGAACGGCTCCGGCAGGACCTCGACCGGGTATGTCCCTCCCGAGCCCGCCACCTGGAGCACCAGTATGATGACTCCGGCTCCGAGCCCTATGTTGTCGAGGGCGAAGACCAGAGCATAATTGATCATCGTGAATACTATACCATTGATCACGGAAATAAGCACGAATCTTATCGGATCGAGGCACTGTATGCGCACATACAGCAGATCGCCCAGCGAGACGATGAGCCCCTGCGCGACCCCGACCATCAGGTAGAGCCCGTATCTGCCGAAGTACCATTCAGTCAGCCTGAGGTTCTGAAGATCGTCTCTCTTCTTCACCTTTACCTTGATCAGGACGGCCGTCAGAAGAGCTCCGACCCACTGAGCCAGCACCGTATAGAACGGTGCCATCGCCGAGCCATAGGTCTCGACAGGCCAGATTACTCTGGTCTCCATCTTTACAGGATCAGCCAGGTATCCGGCGAGAGCGGCCTCGTCGTTCGCCGTAAGTCTGTTCAGCCTCTGAAGGAGCTCGTTGCCGGAGGCGTTCGTCAGCAGCCCCGCTACTGAATCCGCGCCGTCCCTCAGCGATCTGAGGGTCGTTGTCGTCCGGTCTATGCTCGATTTCAGAGTATCCAGAGACTTCCCGTAATCGCCCATCGTGCTGCTCAGCTTTGCCAGATCCCGGTTCGCGCCGTTCATGGCAGTCCGGTACTGCGAGAGAGAGTTCCTGGAGTGCTCGAGAGCTTCCTCCAGATTCGCATCTATGTCGTCCCTGATCATGATCATTATTTCGTCGGACAGAGCGGCCGCCTTGTCCGTGTCAGCAGTTATCTTCTCAAGAGCCTTCCTGCGCTCGGCCTTGCTCATTCCCTTGTTCAGCGCTTTGAGCTCTCCGGATATCCCCTCAAGGACGGCTGACAGTTCGTCGAATTTGTCGGCGGTGGCGGTGAAGCCTTCATCTCTGAATATCTTCGAATGGCTGTCCGCATCCTTCTTCATCTCATCGAATCTCGAGACCCATCTGTCTCTGTCCCTGTCTAGGAAGCGCCTGTAAAGGATATCGCTGCCGCTGATCAGATCTGTTATTACCTTTCTGAAGTCTTTGAAAGCCGCGCTCGAGGATCCTATGTATTCCTTCGCCTCCTTTACGGCCTCCGTGTCGATGCTTATCCCCGTTCCGAGCTGCTTTTCGGCCTCTGCCAGCAGCCTGTCATTTGCCGAGAGCACATCGCCGGCGCTTCCGATGAAATTATCGGACACATCCAGAAGACTCCCCGCCGAAGCCGTAAGTCCGGCCGCCGAATCGGAAAGCACTATGCAGCTGTTTATGTCCCCGCTCAGATCCTCTATCTTTACCGACAGGTCCGAGAGCATCTCTGCCGGATCGGTGCCGGTCGACCTTGCAACAGACGACGCGTCCGATACATATGATGCCAGCGTCTCGACGAACATCGAGTCTATCTGCTCCTGCAGGGCCGTCTTTGCCTTGCCGGTGATCTTCGGCGCGATGGCGTTCTTTTTTTCGTTCTCGTAGTATTTGATCGTCGGATTCGTAAGATCGCCGTTTGCAAAGCTCATCACATCCGCGCTGAAGTTTTCGGGTATTATCAGGGCCGCGTAATAATCGCCCGCATAAACGCCCTCTATCGCCTCCTTCTCATCGCTGAGGATATGCCATCCGATGGCCCTGTTGGCTTCGAGAGCCTCTGTGATCTTGTCCCCCACATTTATAGTCAGCCCTGCGGCCGTCACCCCTTTGTCGCAGCTTACGACCGCGACGGCTATGCGCCCTGTCGCATCGGACTCGTAAGGAGACCAGTTCGAAAAGATGTTGAACCACGCGTAAAGGCAAGGGACTATGCAGAGCCCCATTACAGTGATTATCGCCACCACGCTGCCCGTTATCTTTCGCAGATCATGTTTCATTATATTGAGGATGTTCTTCATTTCTCATCCTCGCTTTCCGTCTTTACGGTCCGTTCAACGACCTTGTCGTAAGGCCTTCCGGTATATCCCGATCTGACAAGTTCGTGGACATGCTCATGTATCCTGTTGTGGACTTCAGCGGAATCGGGTATCAGCACGCCGAAGTCCGCCTCTCTCTCGGTGACCTCCTCGAGGGTCTTTCGCAGCGAGTCGTCGATAAACTCTATGCTGATCAGGTAGGTGCATACCGCAAACATGCACAGCACCCATATGATGAGGAACACGACCCTGTCGCTGTCAGTGAGCAGGCGTATCAGTATCAGTATGACCGGGAGCAGCGCAAGAACGACCAGGCCCGCCCTGATCCTCTTCTTGTTGTTCGCGTGCATGGCCTCGCCCCTCTCGAGGAGGCGCCCGTATAATTCTTCGTAATGGCGGTCCTGTCCTGACATCACAGCACCTCCGTTTCTTCGATCTTCTCAGACACGAACTCGTTCATCGCTATGAACGGTTTTCTTACAAAGAGTCCGATCGCCAGCGCCAGCGCCCCGAAAATGAGCAGCTCGGCCAGATAAGTGACGAACGCGCTGCCGTATGTGCCGCAGAGAGCCTCTCTCATGGCGTTGATCGCGTACGGGAACGGGAAGAATTTATATATCTTGCCGAATACAGGCGGCAGTATCTCTATCGGGTATGAGCCGCTCGAGCCGGCTATCTGCACGACCATGACCACGACGACCATGGCCTTGCCGATATCTCCGAACGACAGCGTGAGCGCGTATATCAGCATGACGAAGACCAGGCTGGTGACCGCGCCCGCGAGGAACATCAGTCCCGGATGCACCGGATCCACATGCAGCAGAAGGATGTCGCCGGCGATTATGACGGCGGCCTGTGCCTGTCCTATGAGGAAGAAGAGGATGAAGCGCCCGAAAAAGGCCTGCGCCTCTGTGGCGCCCGGATATTTCTTCCTGTCTATGTGGGTCCTGAGTATCGAAACGAGTATTACCCCGCCGACCCATATCGCAAGCACGGAGTAGAACGGGGACATCGCGGCTCCGTAGGACGCGACCCCGTACACCTCTTCGACCTCCACATTTACAAGCGCCGAGAAAAATTCAGCGTACTCCTCGGGATCGCCGCCGAGCATATCTATCAGGACCTGAAGCCTGTCGTCCTCGGATGCCGCCTCCACACTGTCCAGGATCCCGTCGATCTTGTCGGCAGTCGCGCGGAACAGTCTCTGCATCTGGACGAGGGATGTGTTCAGATCGCTCACAGTGCTGTCTGCGCTGTCAAGCACCGGATCGACGTTATCGAGCATCGAAGACATGCTTTCCATCAGAGGCTCCATCAGCTCGAGCGTCCTGTCCATCGTGCCTATGAATGTCTGTATATCGCCCGCGAGCGACACCTGGCTGAGCTGCTTCAGCTCTTCCATGAGCAGCTTCAGGACATCCGGCTTTGTCGCAGCCGATTTGACGGCGGTCTCCATGTCATCGACTGTCTCTATCATGCTGAGAAGGGTCTCTCTTATGGATCTGACCGGTCCCGTTCCCGACTCAGGGAAAAAGACGAGCAGTCCCTCAAGCTCCGCCTTCATTCGGTCGATCCTTTCAAGAGCCTGTTTTTCGAGAGCCGCCCTTTCGGCAGGCGAAGGCTCATCCGACATGAGTTTTTCGAGGATCTTCTCGAGGCCGGCCCTTTCCTTCTCTATCTTCTTTTCTCTTTCTTCAAGTGTCTTCTGAAGGACGACAAGGCTCCTCCTGGCGTTCGCCAGATCTCCTTTTGCATCGGAAGCCGACCTGTCCGCATCGCTTCGTATCTTTGAAAGATCGTTTTCAGCGCTCGCTATCCCTGAGTGTATCCCTTTGCTTCCCGACGTGAACGCGCTTATGGCGGAATCATACGACCTGAGAGTGTCGCGCAGATCCTCCAGCTGTCCGATGACCGTATCCGCGGCTTTTTTATCCTTAAGATCATCCGCCACTTCGTTGGTATCGTCGAATATGACGCCGAAGACAGTCTCCAGGTATTTCGTCTTGATCGATTCCTGGACATTGCCGGCGGCGGTCTCGCATATCTTGGAAGCGACCGCGTTCTTCTTGGCGTTCTCGTAGAATGTTATCGGAGCGTTCTGATCGAGCAGGGCCTGCTCGAAGTTATACATGTTATATGTGAAGTTGTTTTCGAATACTATGGCGGCGTAATACCTGCCCGATTCGACTCCGGCTATGGCTTCCTCGGGGCTGTCCGGGAACTGCCAGCCTATCTTGTCGCTCTTACGGAGGTCATCGAAGACCTCTTCGGCCATGTTCACATGGGTCCCGTCCTCAAGATCGATGCCGGGGTCGGCGGACGCCACCGCGATAGGGATGCTTCCCGTGTTGGCGTAAGGATTGCCGTTGGCATATATGTTGACCCACGCATAAAGAGCCGGAAGGAAGGATATGGCCACGATAATAGCCAGCGCAAAAAAGCGCCGGCCAACAGATCTTATATCATCCCTGAATATGCTCAGGACAGTTTTCACGATCCCTCCCGAAAAATAAACGGCTTTACCATTACAGCAAAGCCGTAAATACTGGAATTATTCTATCATAAACGAATCATACGCGATGCTTCTTTTTGGAATATTTTATACGGCTCATAGCCCTTGAGAGCTCGGCGCTGGCGAGCGCGATATCCCTGTTGGTATTCGCTCTCTTAAGCTCCTCTCTGGCCCTCTCCTCGGCCCTCTGGGCCCTGGCCTCATCTATCTCGTCAGGTCTCTCGGCGGTATCCACGAGTATCATGACCTCGCCGTTCTCCACCTTAAGCAGGCCGTCCGAAACTATGACGGTATCCTCATCGCCGTTTGCGACCCTGTATGTGATCTCTCCCGGCACTACGGCCATTATGATATTCGAATGATGCGCCAGTATGCCTATGCTGCCCTCTGTCGTAGGCAGCGAGACCGACTGAGCGTCGTCGTCGAAAACCATATGATCGCTTGCCATGAAGTGTAATCTGAAATTATCCATCCTACAGAGTCTTTGCCTTTGCTATAACATCATCCAGAGTTCCGACGTTGAAGAACGCCTGCTCCGGATATTCATCCATCTCTCCCGAGGCTATGGCCCCGAAGCCCTTTACGGTATCGGCCACAGGCACGTATACGCCCGGCATGCCGGTGAACTTCTCCGCCACGTGCGTCGGCTGCGAGAGGAATCTCTGGATCTTACGCGCCCTGTACACTGTAGCCTTGTCCTCTTCAGAAAGCTCGTCCATTCCGAGGATCGCGATGATGTCCTGGAGCTCCGCGTATTTCTGAAGTATCTCCTGGACCTTTCTGGCCACATCGTAATGCTGCTGACCCACTATGTCGGCCTCGAGTATTCGCGACGTGGAATCGAGCGGATCCACCGCCGGGTAGAGGCCCATCTCGGCTATCCTTCTTGAAAGGACCGTCGTCGCATCCAGGTGGGCGAAGGTGGTCGCAGGAGCCGGGTCCGTCAGGTCATCCGCAGGGACGTATACGGCCTGTACGGATGTGATGGATCCCGCCTTCGTCGAAGTGATCCTCTCCTGCAGCGTTCCCATCTCGGAAGCCAGCGTCGGCTGGTATCCTACAGCCGAAGGCATTCTCCCGAGCAGAGTGGACACCTCGGAGCCCGCCTGCACGAACCTGAATATGTTGTCTATGAAGAGCAGCACGTCCTTGTTCTGCTTATCTCTGAAGTACTCCGCCATGGTAAGGCCCGAAAGTCCGACCCTCATCCTGACGCCCGGGGCCTCGTTCATCTGTCCGAAGACCATCGCGGTCTTGTCCATTACTCCGGCTTCGTTCATTTCCTTCCAGAGGTCGTTTCCCTCTCTCGAACGCTCTCCTACGCCGGTGAATATTGAGTAGCCGCCGTGCTCCATGGCGACGTTGTGTATGAGTTCCTGTATGAGCACGGTCTTGCCTACGCCGGCTCCTCCGAAGAGGCCGATCTTTCCGCCCTTCGGATAAGGCTCGAGCAGATCGATGACCTTTATGCCTGTCTCGAGTATCTCTACCGACGGGCTGATCTCGTCAAAGCCCGGTGCTTTTCTGTGTATGGAATCCCTCTCGGCGTCTTCAGGCACAGGCCCGCCTCCGTCGATAGGCTCTCCGAGAACATTGAACATCCTTCCGAGCACGCAGTCTCCTACCGGGACCCTTATAGGGCTTCCCGTCGCATTGACCTCCATGCCGCGGCTCATGCCTTCCGAACCCGAGAGCATGATGCATCTGACCATGTTGTCGCCGATGTGCTGAGCGGCCTCCATCACGAGCGTCTTTCCGTCGAGTTCCACGGTAAGCGCGTCATTGATCCTCGGCAGCAGCCCTTCATCGAACTTTACGTCTATTACAGATCCCGATATCTGAACTACACGTCCTGTCATTTTACGATCTCCTGTTGAGTTGATTATTCTTCCTGACTATTTTCCCTTGCTGCTCAGGCTGCGCGCGCCGGAGGATATCTCTGTGATCTCCTGAGTTATCGCATTCTGCCTGAGGTGATTGTACTGTTTCTCGAGCGTGTCGAGCAGATCGCTCGCGTTGTCGTTCGCCGAATCCATAGCCATCATCCTCGCGTTCTGCTCGGACGAGTAGCTGTTAACGAGCGCCGAATACACATATCCGACCATGTACGACTGTATGATCCTCTCGAGCACCGTCTCTACATCCGGCTCATACTCGAACACGGTAGAGGCGTCCCTGTCCTTCTCCTCGCCCTGAGGCACGAAGTCATCCCTGTCGAAAGGGATCAGCCTGTCATGCATCGGCACGCCCGCGCTCATGCTGCCGCCGTACTCGGTATAGCAGACGTATATCCTGTCGAAGTCTCCCCTGTCGAAGTCATCGAGCAGCTCCATGGTTATGTCCCTTGCCATGGCAAGCGAAGGCTCGTGCATGGAATGCGTGAACGTCTCGCACACGTTGGCGTTTCTGCTCTTGAAATACCTCCATCCGTAGTCTCCGACCACATAGAGCCTGTACTCGTCGCTCCTGTCGATCAGCGCCTGAGTCTCTTTCAGCACGCTCTGGTTGTATGCGCCCGCAAGGCCCTTGTCGCCCGTGATCACGAGTATGGCGTTCCTGCCTCCCGCGACGTTCTCATCGACATCGGCGTCGTAGTACCTGCTCGAAAGATCCGTGCCAACGGCAAACATCCTGCGGATCTCGCGCCTCAGAAGGTCGAAGTACGGCTTCGTGTCCTCGGCCTCGCGCCGCGCCTTTCTCATCTTGGTAGACGAGATGAGGTACATCGCGTTCGTGATCTTCTGCGTGTCGCCGACGCTGTGTATTCTGTTTTTTATCGCTTTGGTGCTTGCCATTTCCCGTCACTTATCATACTATTCGCGTTCCGCGCGGATCATTTTTCCGGCTTATAGTTTTCGCGGAACTTCGCCGAGATGTCGATGATCTCCTGCCTGAGTTCATCCTCAAGCTGTCCCGTAGAGTCGATGCGGTCGCAGATATCCTTGTGCTCCGTCTCGAACATGCCGATCAGCTCTCCGATGAAGTCGTCCACATCGTCAGGAGCTATGCCCTGCATCGTGTGGGCGAGCGCCATGACGAGAGTGATGACCTGCTCGTGCTGGCTCTTCGGCTTGTACTGCGGCTGCCTCAGCATGCGCATGAGTCCCTGGCCGTATTCGAGCTGGGCCCTGGTCTGATCGTCGAGGTCTGAGGCGAACTGCATGAAGACCTCCATCTCGCGGTACTGCGCGAGGTCGATCCTCAGTGTTCCCGCGGCCTTCTTCATGGCCTTCGTCTGCGCGTCTCCTCCTACACGGGATACCGAGAGTCCGACGTTTACGGCCGGCCTCTGTCCCGAGAAGAAGAGGTCTGACTCGAGGAATATCTGTCCGTCAGTGATCGATATTATGTTAGTCGGTATGTACGCCGATACATCGCCCGCCTGAGTCTCGACTATAGGCAGGGCCGTGATCGACCCGCCGCCCTTTTCGTCCGACATCCTCGCGGCTCTTTCGAGCAGTCTCGAATGCAGGTAGAATACGTCTCCCGGATAAGCCTCGCGGCCCGGGGATCTGTCGAGCAGCAGCGACAGCGCACGGTAAGCGACAGCGTGCTTTGACAGATCATCGTACACGATCAGCACGTCCTTGCCCTTGTGCATGAAGTACTCTGCCATGGCGCATCCGGCGTAAGGCGCGATGTACTGCAGCGGAGCAGGATCGCTCGCCGAAGCGGATACTATGATCGAGTTCTCCATCACTCCGTGCTTGATGAGAGTCTGCTGTATGCGCACTACCGACGAGGTCTTCTGCCCTATCGCCACGTAGATGCATATGCAGTCCTTGCCTTTCTGGTTTATGATGGCGTCCACGGCGATGGCCGTCTTTCCGGTCTGCCTGTCGCCTATGATCAGCTCTCTCTGCCCCCTTCCGATAGGGAACATCGAGTCGATCGAGAATATGCCTGTCTCAAGAGGCGTGTCTACAGGCTGCCTGTCGAGTATGGCGGGAGCCGGAGTCTCTACAGGAAGATATCCCGAAGCTTCGATCTCGCCGAGTCCGTCTATAGGGGTGCCGAGCGAATCGACGACCCTGCCGAGGAATTTCTCTCCTACCGGAGTTCCGGCGGTCTTGCCCGTCCTCTTTACGCTGGATCCCTGCACGACGTCTTCATCATCATTGAAGAGTATGCAGCCGATCTCGTCCTCGCGGATATCCTGGACCATTCCCCTGACGCCGTCAGTGAAGAGCAGGATCTCGCCGTATGTGGCGTTGTCCAGTCCTTTGACGGTCGCGATGCCGTCTCCGATGGTCTTGACTTCGCCCACCTGCTCGGCGATCGCCTCCGGGGTCCACGATGCGATCTTCTCCTTCAGAAGAGGGATGATGCTGCCGTTTTCAGTCGGCACCTCGGCGAGGCTGTCTCTCAGCTGGCGGAATCTGCCTCCGACCGACCAGTCGTAGACATCCGAGCCGGCTTCAAGCCTGAAGCCTCCCGGGAACGCGTCGCTTCTGACCCATTCGATATCTATGTCCTGTCCGTATTTGTTCTTCAGGAATTTCCCGAATCTCGCCTGCTGTTCTTTGCTCGGCTCTGCGGCCGAATACAGCTTTGCGCTCAGGATCTTTTCTTCCTTACTCATGATCCGCCTCCTCCGCAGCATCGAGGAACTGATCGAAAGCATCAGAAGCCGACTGCTCGAGAGCGAGTTTTTCGACCGCTCCCGTGACCATGTCGCTTATATCCTTCTGAGCCGAAGCGAGTATCTCGCTCTTCTCCCTGTCGGCCTCGGTCCTCGCGTCCGCGACGATCTTCTCGGCTTCGCTCTTCGCTTCGCCCAGTCTGCGCTCGCGTTCGGCCTCGACCTCTTTGCCCATCCTGCTCTTCTCGTCCCTGATCTTTGTCTCAAGGTCGCTGATCTTCTTTTCGTATTCCTGCTGACGGCTCTCGGCCTCTGCGACAGCCTGCGTGGCCTTGCTGTCCATGTCTTTGTAGTACTCTTCTCTCTTTGCCATGAAGTCCTTCACAGGCTTGTAGAGAAGGATGTACAGCGCGCCGAAAAGAATGGTGAAGTTGAACAGATGGAGCAGTATCTGCTGCCAGTCTATATTAAGTGGTACACCTGTCATCTGGTTATGCCTTCTTTCCTGATTCTATGCAACGCCGGCTAGAGTACGAATATGATCAGTATTACAACGAGCAGGGCGTAAATGATGGCCGTCTCGATGAATACAAGTCCCAGCATGAAACTCGTCCGGATCTTGCCGTCCGCTTCAGGCTGTCTCGATATTCCCTCGGCAGCCTTGCCTCCGGAAATACCCATGCCGATGCCGCCGCCGCAGGAAGCGAGTCCGATCGCGATGCCTGCCGCTATGGCCTTGAGTCCCGTCGTGTTGTCTGCAGCGTCGTTGCCGGCTTCGGCGATATATCCGTCTCCGGAATCCTCTGCCGTCACGACAGCGCCTCCCTTGTCTGTGCTTCCGCTGTCCGCGAACGCTCCGATGGTCGCGACTGTACCCATGATGAGGATGATGACTCCGAGCACGACCGCCAGTCCTGTAAGTTTCTTGAGGTTCAGATTAAGCATTTTGGTTTCTCCTTAATAATAGATTTCCATGCCTTCTCAGAAGGGCTTTATTTCCAAAGCGCACATATCCATGGCAGAGGCCGGCACATGCGCGCTTTTACCTGACATATATACTCTGCCTAGGCCGTCCTGTGTCTGCCGACGACCGTGGTGCGTTTTCTTCCCGGCCTTGCAGGAGGCTTCTTGGCCAGTCTGTGGTTCTCCCTGTTCTCCTTAGGCGCTTTCTCTTTCGGAGTATCATCGGAGACCTTGCCGTAGAAGAGCGCCGTCAGCATAGTAAGCACGTACGCCTGTATCACCGCATGCAGCAGGGTGAAGAGCACTCCCACCAGCACCGGCAGCACGTAGCTGAGCGCTTCGTAGTAGTAAACGAGTTCGGTCACAAGGGCTCCCGAGAGCAGGGCTCCGAAAAGCCTGAAGCTCATCGAGATCGGAAGAGAGAATTCCTTGAGAGTCTCTCCTATCCCCTTGAAGCCGTTGCCGATTATCCCTCCGGACAGTATGACCAGATACGAGAGGCAGCCCATCATGATCGCTCCGTTGATGTCCGAGCACGGCGCCGGAAGCGATATAGGCGTGCCGCCTGTGGTCATGACCTGAAGTCCGAAAAGTTCAAAAAGCGTGCCCGTGAATATGTACGCTCCGGTCGCGAAGATGTAGGCTCCGAGGAAGCTGTTGATCTTCTTCGACGGCACCATCGTGAACTTCGGTATGAAGAATATCCTGCAGATGAGCGCGAAGACTATAAGCAGGCACGATACGATGACGGCCGCGATAAATCCCGGATTGACGTCCATGATGCCGAAAAAGCTGACCTTGTTCATGTCATGCAGGACGGCGTCCCTCATGACCTCCTGAATGGTCTCCTTTTTTTCGAGCCTTCCGACAAGCAGAGCCGAGATCATGAAGACCATGGCTATGGCGCCGAATATCAGGGCCGTTCTTTTCCGTTGCTGTTTCGTCATAAGCATTGACTCCTTCGGCAGGCGATGCGCCCGCCCTTACAAATCACCGGAAGGGATGCTTCTTTCCGGCTTTGTTTTTTGACTGTCTGCTTTTCAAATCCGGATCGAATGGATTAGAATAGCAATGAGACAATCGAGGAGGCAGAGATAATGGCAATGTCAGGTCATGACTGCCCGGGCACTGTCACCCTGAGTTCAATATAACCATCCCGGGTTCGGGCATATCCTGAAAACGGCTTTTGCCACGATCTCATCTTTTTTTACGGTACCGAAGTCTTCTTTTCTTGAATCCCTCGAGAACTCTCTGTTGTCTCCGAGGACGAAGTATTCATCCTGATCCAGTTCAACAGTCATTTCCGGGCCTGTTATTACACCATCAGCAACATAATCTTCGATCCGGCTTCCGTTTCTGTAGACCTTTCCGCCCTTAATAACAATGGTATCGCCGGGCTTTCCGATAACTCTTTTAATACAATGTTTATCTTTTTTAAATATTATGATATCACCATATTCCGGCTCTCCGATGATGTAAGCACCTTCGTTGCAGACAAGATAATCCAGTTCTTCAAGATGTGGGTACATTGAGTGGCCGATGACCAGGGCCGGACTTATAAAATGCAGGATCAGTATTGCCAGCACTATTCCTTCTGTTAAAATCAGTACAATTGAGTCAAATGCTTTTTCCATTATGATTCACCACCCTTTCCGATCATGCCTGCCTACCAGCTGAAGTGAAATGTATCTTCAGCAGCAGCACATTCATCCCCATTACAGTCCTTAAAAACATATCTGACTGTTATATCATTGACCTTACTGAAAGAATGTAACGTAGCGGCATTATCTCGAGCAAATCTATTAAGATAATCATCGATATATTTACGAGCATAATCCGCATCACAATTAAATTCATCCAAAGTAAAAATATAAGTAAAGGTATTACCCTCGATAGTAAAATCCCTGTTTTCAATCGTATAGTTGCTGTAAAATTCAAGAGCATTCAATTCATCTGCTTCATACCATTCTTCAAGAGATTTAAACCCATCCGGATATTCCCTTTCGATTGATTTGCGCATCTCTTCACGTTCCGCTGCGTCAGAGCTTTTACAAAAATAAAGATAGCAAAAATAAAAGCCGCAGATTATTGCCGCGACAAGAAATACCGCCAGGGTTCTCACCATCATGAACAGTATTGTACCTGAAACTTTTTTAACGACTGATAAAAAGCCCTTTTTCCTGCTGCAGTTTATTTCGCCGGATACGTTATATTCTCTTTCTGTACAAGCAGCCATTTTCTCACCTCTTTTCTGACGGACTTTTTCTTACGACCCGAGTATAACAAGCCATATATGTAAGATCGTTTTTTTGCATCAGCACCGTACTCATCAAAAAACTGCTGATGAAAATCAATTCCATCAGCAGCAGAAGGTCCCCGTCCTCATCTTTTTTGTTTATTGATATCCACCCGAAACCTGTTCCTTCAGACCACCCTCTCGGATCGCTTTTTTCTTCAGGTGAATACTGTCTGGCATAGTTTGTTCTGTACGGTATCCGGTCCATAAGGTTGATCACTTCGGTTTCCCAGTAACTGTTCACCGGATCCAGGCAGTTATAGACTCTGCCCATACTGCCTCCGAACAGGACATACCAGTACAGGAAAGTATTGAGCTCTCCCCGCTCAGGTATTTCAGAGACGTCTATATCCTTCCATCCATCCTTCCGGAATTCATCCAGCGTTTCCGAATCTTCAGAGAACTCTGCAAAATAACTGTCCTGTTCAAAAAACTTTCTGGAGTTGTCATCATCCATGTAGTCCGGTGTATATCTCAGTACAGTCCCGTTAAACTCCAGCGTCATTGCAGCATCCGGCGTATAAATATCTATGCCGCGCATGACTTTGAAGTTGATCTGTTTTATCCATCCGTCAACGAGCAGTTTGTCAAAAACCGTCATGAAGTTTCTGAACCGTTTCAAGATCTCCTCATCTGTTGTATTCTCATCGCACCAGTATACAGCGTCAACAGTCCTGTTTTCCGTATCCGTAATGACTTCCAGATCGTCGTTTTTATCCCGGTCCCCCCGCAGTCCGCCGGCTGCATCGAACAGACCGGTCGCAGGTCCGAAGGTAGGCTTATAGTCTTTGCCTTCCGGTTTGTTGTATCCATCCCTGTACCCAAGGATATAACAGTCTGTCAGAGGAGCGCCGGGGGGTGGCGTCTGTAGTCGTAAGCGCTGCAAGACAGTTCGCAAGATTCAGCGTACTGTCATCGATAGTCATGTCACTGTCTGAATACCAGCTGTCAAAGCTGATCGTGTTATCCGTGATATAAGCCCTGCTTACATCAGCTTTGGCAACAATAGTTCCGTTTATATAAAGGTATATGTATTCGTCACCCTCTGCTTTTAATCTTTCAAGCAGCAGTTTCGCTTCTTCGATCCGTCTGTCTTTTATACGGTATGCCGGTTCGGGTTCTCCTGAACCGGATTTTTCATCTGTGATCAGTTCACCGGCATCATCTATGATCTCATTCTCCCTCAGCCCTCCTATGCTGCTTACTGTTTTTTCACCGATAAGGGTCAGAACTTCGGGGCCGATATTCATGACGGCACCCTCGCTGCGTGGAATGCAGTACCACATCTTGCGGAAATCATACCTGTCAACACCTGCGGCATATGGGATCTGAAGCACATCAAGGCGTTTTGCCATTGCTTTCCTCCAGCCTTCTCCTCCATCGCGGTCATAGGGTTCGCTTATGTCATAAGAGACCAGCCAGAAGGTATCGCCTTTTATATCTCCGGGTTCTTTCTGAAAAGCCCCTGCACCATCAGAGTCTCCCGCTTCCCATTCGACCCTGTCTTCAGGCTCTGCAAGGTATACGGAAACATTCGCCCCCACAGTATCTGCAAAGAACTTCCGGATCTCCTCCAGAGGATCATTATTCTCAAATGCTTTTTCCGGTATCTCAAATCTTACCCGGTCACCATCTTCTTTGATATAGTAATTGTCCTCTGAAAAAGCTCCTATGGCGGCTTCAGCCTCATCCATGGCATCTGAACGGTCCTGTTCACTCATGCGGCTGTAGAATTCCATAAAAAAGGCTTCCTTTTGTGCGCCATAGAGAGGGATGCTGTGCCTGTTGACATATATGACAGATAAAACCAGTACTATAAGCGCTGCAGCCGCGGACAGGGCTGCTGTTCTTCTGCGCTGCTTTTTCTTTTTATCTCGAGCTTTTCCTCTTCTGAAAGGATCGGATAGACTTTTTCAAGTTCTTTCCTGAGCAGAGCAATGTCGTGTATGCGCTCTTTGCTGTCGAGGGCCATGCCGCGCATAAGGGTCTTTTCTGCAGCAGGCAGTATGTCTGCACCGAGCTCCGACGGCTTCTGCAGGTCATCGATCATCAGCCTCGAGATCGCATCTTCCGGATTCTTTCCCGTGATGCAGAAGTACATTGCGGCGCAAATCGAATATACGTCAGACCAGCTGCCGAACACTCCTTTGGCATCCATTTGTTCGGGCGGTGAATAACTCGCCTTGACGACGAGTCTCGACAGAGTGCTGTCCTCGTACTGTTTTGCCGCGCCGAAGTCGAGAAGCTTGAGACTGCCATCCCCGAGCACCATGATGTTATCCGGGCTGATGTCTCTGTGGATCACATTGTTGCTGTGCATGTGCCCGAGCGTTTCCATTACAGGAGCCATGCGCTGCACAGCCTCTTCCATCGTCCATCTGCCGCTGTGCTCTATGCATTCACGGAGGTTCTCTCCTTCGAGGAACTCCATAACGATGTATGCGGTTTCTTCATCCTCAAAATAGCCGATCACCCGGACTATCGCGCTTTCACCCGCATAGTCCGCAAGCATCTTCGCCTCGCGCAGGAAACGCTCCTTCTCCGAAAGGACGGTGCATTCCTTGACGGCTACCTTCTCGCCGCTTTTAAGGTCGGTCGCTTCATATACGATGCTGAAGCCGCCGCGTCCGACAACTCCTTTCAGTTCATAGCGTCCGCCGAGGACCGTGCCTGCAGGTTTTGCCTTATTCGTTTTTTCCGTAACCATGTTGTATATTTTGTACCAAATCGCCGGCGCGATAACCATCGGCCGGAATCGCCTTCCCGTGCGCTGCCCGATCTTATGGCTGGAATATAACACTTCAGATATGTAAGATCGTACTTTGTTATACGATCCCGATATAGTCTGAAGGCTCTGCAGATCTGTAATCGATGTAACAGTTCCGTAATCTAATAAACTCCCCGTCGATGACGAGGAGTTCTTTTATCGTGACGCCCAGGGTGTCACACAGTATAAGCATTGTCTCGATGGCCGGGGTCGATATACCCGTGATGGCCATGATATCCCTCACGGAGTAGCCGCTGGCCTTTACCAGTCTCCTGATGTTGGCGCCGGTAGCCTCCATGTTGATGGAGATATCCACCCGTCTGACGGGTCTTCGTCTCATGTTCAGTTGTTCCATATTATGCATCACCTTTCCTGGTTCTGATTCAGCAACGACTGCAATTCTAAAGTATACACGACACGGAGGGTCATGTACACTGAACTGCCGGTTTAATTATTGCGGTCTGCATCACGCGGCCCGCTTCTTCCTTCTGCGGCTTCTTCTCTGCCTGGTCCTGAAGAAGTCCAGCCTGAACCTCTTCATCAGCGCGGTCATTATGGCCAGGACCTGCCCGTACGTCTCACCGGTCGCGATGATCTCCGCGACCTTGAATTCGGCGGGATATCCGAATCTGCAGTCCTCGACGCAGACCTTGTACGCCTTTACGTACTGGAGCGGAGTTATCTTCAGCCCCATCTGCTCTCCGACCTTCTCCAGCGCTTCGAGGAACAGCGCGGTATTCGCTCTCGCCCATTTTGCTCTTGCTTCTCTGTACTCATTGCTGTTTGCTTTCTCTTTCATGGTGTTTTTTCCTTTCG
>CADBFL010000015.1 GCA_902793875.1 uncultured Eubacteriales bacterium
CCGTTCGTGCTCGGCGACAAGGCCTATCTCGGCTACGGCGGGGACGGTCTGTATGTGCTCGATGTCTCCGACTTCACAAGACCGAAAGCTCTCGGACAGCTCAGGTTCATGCCTGCCTTCTCGAGCAGGCTCGCCGGAGCAAGGACTCACACGGCTCTGCCTCTGAAGGGAAGGGACCTCTGCGTGGTCACGAACGAGGGCGAGAGATTCGGCTTCATCAAGGACGGCATGGTCACACAGGCGCAGGCCGTGAACAACATCCACATGGTGGACGTGAGCGACCCGTCGAATCCTGTGCTGATAGCGGAATTCCCGTATCCTGAAGTCCCAGAGGACTTCCCGGCTCCTAACTTCAACACCTACTGCCTGGCGGAGGGTTCGAAGGGCGGACCGTTCGGACCGCACAACCTGCATGAGCCTATGGACGGAAAGCCGTGGCTCGAGCAGAGGACGGACGTGGTATACGACTGCTACTTCGCCGCGGGACTGAGGATCTATGACGTATCCGATCCTTTCTACATCAAGGAGAAGGCATACTTCATTCCGCCGAACCCGACAAAGAAGTTCTTCCCGTTCCCGGGACCGATGATGGCCATGACAGAAGACATCGTGGTCGACGACAGGGGCAACATCATCATCGACGCAAACAGCGACGGATTCTATATCCTCCGCAAGACATACGAGGATTAGGCGAACAGACGAAGCACCTGCGCGATTTTGACCGGCAGGTGCTTTTTTATGGTGTTTTTTTGTTTCGGGAGCAATTATTTTTTTCTGTTCGTGATTTGTCTTAAAGGATAATATATGATTGTAAATACAGGAGACAGAAAACAGGAAGAACGGAGCTGACCATGGCTGAAAAGATAAAAGTGTGCATCTTTGATCTTGACGGGACTCTTGCAAGGACGCAGGAATCCATAGCAAGGCCCGTCAACATGACTCTTGCATATTACGGACTGCCTGAGCAGCCGGTGGAAGCATTCAATTATTTTGCCGGAGACGGACTCAGGAACGCGCTGAAAAGAGCGCTGGCCGCGTCAGGGGACAGCGATGCATCGCATCTGGAAGAAGGCTTTCCAATGTGCCGGAAATGGATGCAGGAGGATCCGTGCTATCATGCGGAGCCTTACGACGGCATCATCCCCGCGCTTGAAGAACTGAAGAGCAGAGGCGTGAAGACCGCGGTCTTCTCCAATAAACCGCACGAAAGCGCTGTCAGCGTCGTGGAGACCATATTCGGAAAAGGCTTTTTCGATCACGTCCAGGGACAGACGGATGAGATACCGATCAAACCCGACCCTGCTGGTCTGTTTCAGATACTGGAGAAGTTTGGCGCAAAAAAAGATGAGTGTCTGTATTTCGGCGACACGAATACAGATATGCTGACCGGACATAATGCCGGGGTCACTGCTGTCGGGGTGACCTGGGGCTTCAGACCGGCATCCGAGCTTGAAGAGTACGGAGCGGATATACTGATCGGCAGCGCTGAAGAGATACCTCTGATCACCTTCCCGGGACCTGAATAAGAAAATGCATTTTGTCGACGCAAAGGGAATACTCACAACAAGCGGCGGACGCTGCGGGATGAATATCTACCGGGGGTGCACTCACGGCTGTATTTACTGCGACAGCAGGAGCCGTTGCTATCAGTTCACGCATCCCTTTGAAGATGTCGAGGTCAAACAGAACGCGCCGGAGCTTCTGGAGAAAGCGCTGAAGTCCAAAAGAAAAAAATGCATGATCGGCACCGGCTCGATGTCCGACCCGTACATGCACTGCGAGGAGCAGCTCCGCCTCACGAGGAGATGCCTTGAAATCATAAACAGGCACGGTTTCGGCGTAAGCATCCAGACGAAGTCCGACCGCATCCTTCAGGACATAGATCTTCTGGATGAGATAAACCGCTCCGCGAAGTGCGTGGTGCAGATGACGCTTACGACCTGGGACGATGATCTTTGCAGCATACTCGAGCCGAACGTGTGCAATACAAAGCGCAGGATCGAGGTGCTGGAGATGATGCGGGAAAGAGGCATACCGACGATCGTCTGGCTGACCCCGGTCCTGCCGTTCATCAATGATACGGAAGAGAACATCACGGCAATACTTGAGGCATGTGTCAGAACGGGCGTGAAAGGCGTCATAGACTTCGGGATGGGCCTTACCCTGAGAGAGGGCGACCGCGAGTATTATTACGCTGCGCTCGACAGGCATTTCCCGGGAATGAAGGCGCGTTACATGAGAACGTACGGGAATGCATATGAGCTGCCGAGCCCGAATGCAAAAGAACTGAAAAAGATATTCCGCGGGATATGCGAAGAAAGCGGCATGATGTCAGAACCGGACGACTGCTTCAGGTATATGAGCGAACTGCCGGAAAGATACACGCAGATGAGCATGTTCGATATGGAGAAGTGAAATGAAACTGGATCATCCATTCGGTCCTTTATACGATGAAAACAGCCGGGTGCTGATACTCGGATCGTTTCCGTCCGTTAAATCCAGAGAACAGAACTTCTTCTACGGACATCCGCAGAACCGGTTCTGGAAGGTCGTCGCAGCAGTGTTCGGGCAGCCTGTCCCGCAGACTGTCGAAGAAAAGAAGCTGCTGATCCTCGACAACGGGCTTGCGCTCTGGGACTCGATCGCAAGCTGCGAGATCACAGGCTCATCGGATGCCAGCATCAGGAACGCCCGCGCAAATGACATAGGCATCATACTGAACAGCTGCAGCATAGAACGGATATACTGCAACGGACGAAAGTCCCACGAGCTGTATCAGAGATATATAGAACCTGAGACCGGGCGCGAGGCGGTCTGCCTCCCGTCGACCAGTCCCGCCAACGCGAGGTGGACGCCGGAGAAACTGACCGGAGCATGGTCTGTGATCGCAGAGATATAAGAGATATAGCTGAAGGGGCGCTGCATCAGACAGGGAATTAAATGTGCTGCAGATATTATTACGAGGATGAGATACGCGAGAGGATGCAGGATCTTCTGGATTCGCAGGGCATCAAAGCCGCCGGCGATCTGAATGCCGGGCCGGGGCGGGATGTCCGTCCTTCGGATGCGTCGGCAGTGATCTTCCGGAGCGGAGGAGGACTGACGGCTGGCGGCATGCGGTGGGGCTTCAGCAATCCTTATGACAGGGGGCTCATCATAAACGCCAGATCCGAGACGGCGCGCGAAAAGAACCTGTTTCGCGACAGCGTGATGAAGCGCAGATGCATCATCCCGGCCAGCGGATTCTATGAATGGGATGCGTACAAAGCGAGGTTCAGGTTCACGCTGCCGGACGGCGGACTCATGCTCATGGCGGGCTTCTGGCACGAGGAGCAGGGGACGCCGAGATACACCATACTCACGACGGACGCGAACGGGTCCGTGAGGCCCGTCCACGACAGGATGCCTGTGATGATCGGCCGTGAGGAGATCAGGCCGTGGATATATGACGATTCAAGGCTGGAGGAGTTCATGGGCAGGATACAGCCGGAACTGGTATGCGAGCAGGATTCGGGCCAGATCCGGATGGATCTCGGCATATTAACATAAATGCAGACCGCAGGCTGTGCAGAAAGCCGGAGAACAGCAGATTACAGGTATAGGAAGAGGAAGTACAGAATGAAAGGGCGATTTGCCAGAGCCGCGCTGATCGTGTTTATTATTTTGATCCTGACCGCTCTGTCGCTTGGGGCGGTCTGGTATATAACTGAACCGGTCATCACTCTTAAGGGCAAAGAAACGATAGAAACCTCAGTGAAAGAGGGGTATCATGAGCCGGGATATGAAGCGAAATACCGGTTCATGGATATCACAGACCGTGTTGAAGTCACTACGGACCTGGATGATAAGAAGCCGGGAGAATATTCCGTGGATTATTCTGTCCGCTTTCTGAAAAAGACGGCAAACGCGACCCGGACCGTGATCGTTACGGACAAGGAGCCTCCGGTCATAACACTCAACGGGGGAGATACGATAAAGGTCCTGACAAACAGCAGCTTTGAAGACCCGGGTTACAGCGCGCAGGATGATTCGGACGGCGATGTGACGGAGTCCGTTGAGACGAAAGGGATCGTGGATACTTATAATCCGGGGACATACTCGATCTCATACAGAGTATCTGATTCATACGGAAACGAAGCGACTAAGGTGCGGACGGTCATTGTGGAGGGGGAGCCTGAGGTAAAACCCGAAAAGGTCATTTATCTGACCTTCGATGACGGCCCGAGCGCGAATGTGACGCCGGAGATATTGAGGATACTGAAGGAATACGATGTGCCTGCGACTTTCTTTGTTATCGGATACTACCGGAGTGAAGAGAACATAGATCTGCTGAAAGAGATGCTCGCGCAGGGGCATACGATAGGGATCCACGGATATTCGCACGAGTACGGCGAGATATATGAGTCGGTCCCGGTCTTCATGGATAATATCAGGTCGCTTGAGGACAATATACGGAGCGACCTGGACTACGAACCGTTCGTGATCCGGTTCCCGGGAGGCAGTTCAAATACTGTGAGCACAGACATCTGCGAAGGGGTCATATCAAAGCTGGTGACCGAAGTCCAGAAGGAAGGCTATTATTACACAGACTGGAACGTGGACTCGAGCGACGCGTCTGGAAACGGCATAAGCGCCGAACAGATCGTTTCTTCAGTCAAAAGAGGATGCAAAAAAAACCGGTACAACATAGTGCTCATGCACGACAGCGGCGCAAAGGGCACTACTGCGGAGGCTCTTCCGGAGATAATCGAATGGGCGAAGGCGGAAGGCTATACCTTCGCGGCCATGGAGAAGGGCGGACCGACGGTGCATCAGCGTGTAGCAAACTGAGATCAGACTATGAGACGGACGCTCTGGACCGGACGCTCTGAACCGGACGATATGAGACGGGCGCTCTGAGACGGATCAGACGGCCATGCGGCCGGAGAACAAAAGGGGAAAAGCAGAAATGGCTGTACATATCGTTCTTGTTGAACCTGAGATCCCGCCGAATACCGGCAACATTGCCAGGACGGCGGCCGCAACTGACAGCGTGCTCCATCTGGTGAAGCCGCTCGGATTCAGTCTGGATGAAAAAAGCCTCAGACGCGCGGGCCTTGACTACTGGCCGTACGTATCGCTTGAGGTCCATGAGAGTCTGGCTGAGTTTCTGGGAAAATACGGGGACAGAAGGATGTGGCTCGCAACGACGAAAGCAGACAGACTGTATACCGAAGCTTCGTTCATGGATGAGGACATGATACTCTTCGGAAAGGAGACTGCCGGACTGCCGCGCGATCTGATCGATGCACGCAGGGAATGGGCGATCCGCATCCCTATGAGCAGGGACACGCGGCTCAGGTCTTTCAATCTTTCGAATGCGGCGAACATAGTGCTGTTCGAGGCGCTGAGGCAGCTCGGCTTCCCGGGCCTGGAGTGAGGCAGTAAAAATTTCGACAGGAGCATCAGGAAAGCGTGATCATGGCACGCAGTCCTGATGCTGTTTTTTTCATAATGATTGGCGGCGATATGATATCATTACATAGAAAACACTTTGACTACGCGCAGTGAGCGCTGAAGAAGACGGACGAAGTCAGGCTGGCGGCCGGAGCTTGTCTGCGAGCAGGACCCGGGACTGATCCGGATGGATTACGGATCGTAAAACAATACGTTATTGACATATGTCAGCAACGCGTCTATTATTATTCTGTAAGCAAAGGAGGCCGGCAAACTATGGCAAGACCACTAAGGTGCCGCAGGATAGGCAAACAGCCTGTGTACCGGAGCTTTGTTCCGGAAGATGCGGAAGCTTCAGACACGGTATATCTTACTGTAGACGAGTATGAAGCATTCAGACTGCTTGATGATGAAGGGCTGAACCAGGAAGCCTGTGCAGAGAGGATGAATATCTCCAGGACGACAGTCACGGCGATATATGAGAGCGCGCGTCACAAGATCGCCGGGGCTCTGGTCAACGGCAAAAGGATCCTCATCACCGGCGGCAGATGCGAATATGAGCCGGTGGATCCTCCGGAAGGTCTGATAAAGAAAGGAAGCAGGCAAATGAGAATAGCAGTTGCATATGAAGACGGAAAGGTGTTCCAGCACTTCGGACATACCGAAAAGTTCAAGCTGTATGATGTCGAAGACGGAAAGATCAAAGCAGAGCAGATAGTGGATTCAGACGGAAACGGGCACGGTGCGCTTGCGGGATTCCTAAAGGCGGCAGATGTCGATGCCCTGATCTGCGGAGGTATCGGGAAAGGAGCGCAGATGGCTCTCGAGGAGGCGGGCATAGATCTCTTCGGCGGAGTGCAGGGATCTGCTGATGAGGCGGCTGCGGCTTATGCGGAGGGCAGGCTCGTCTACGACCCGGATGTCCGCTGCAACCACCATGATCATGAACATCACCATGGCGGTGAATGCGGCAGTCACGACTGCAAAGATCATCACTGCGGACATTGACAGCAGGAACGGGTGACCGACATGATTCCTGTTCAGAGCGAAGACATATCAGCCGGCCGCATCACGATGCCTGATGATGTGACTGTCATCGGGGACGGCGCTTTTGCAGGCAACAGGAGCCTGACCCATGCAGATCTGAGGAATGTAAAGCACATCGGAGCCGGGGCGTTTCGGGAATGTTCAAATCTGGAATCAGTTGAGATGAACAGCGCTTCCGTGATAGGGCCCGCCGCATTTGAGTTCTGCCGCTCGCTGCGCAGAGTGTCTTTCGGAAACGTCACGGAGATCGGAGACGAGGCGTTCATGTACTGCAGCATGCTGGATATACCGGAAATGCCGCGGACGCTGGCCTCGGCCGGCACCGCTTCATTCTCACATACTGCTGTGCGCCGCATCGATCTGCACTGGATGGAAACGATACCGCCGTTTCTGTGCAGCGGCTGCGCAGCGCTTTCACATGTGGACATCAGCGGCGCGCGTGAGATCGGCGATGACGCGTTCGCGGAATGCAGATCTCTTTCGCGTGTGAGTATGAGCGCTGCTGAGAAGATCGGAAACAGGGCGTTCCGCAAATGCAGTTCGTTTGCGCCCGGGTCGCTGCCTGACACCCTGCAGTCTGTCGGCGATGACGCTTTCGGATGCGTCAGAGACGGGCTTGTCGTACCGGAGAGTGTCAGGGAGTTCGGGAAGAACTGCTTCGGCCCTGTCGATGCAAAGAAGAGCATCAGGCTTTATGGATCATCCCTTTACCGCTTCAGAGATTACTTTTGCGATGAGCGCGGGAGCACGGATACAGAGACAGAAAACTTCCATATGTGGGAAAGCTCTCTGGACGTAACAATACTTGATCATGAGGGAAAGATAAAAGGCTTTCTGCCGCTGTATGTCGATCTGGAGCCGGATATGCTTCGGGCGCTGAAAAACGCGTTCAGGGATGACGACACTTTTGATTATTCAGTGCTCGACACAGTGCTGTTCGACGGCATGGGCTGGAACCTGCAGGCAAAAGACAGGCTTGCTGTCATGAGACTGAGATATCCCTTTGAGCTGAATGCGTCTGCGAGAGAAGACTATGTCTGCTACATAAGCGGACATCTTGAGCGCATCGCACATAACGCCATCAGGGACAGGGACATCGGCACGCTTTCGTTTCTGTGCGATGAGGGACTGATATGCAGCGAAAACATCCTGGATGTGATCGATCACTCCGTCTCGATGGCGGCGTCCGAGTGCACAGCGTTCCTGCTGAAGCGCAGGCCGGAGATGGGAGGCCGGAGAGACATGGCTCCTGAGGAACTATGAATACCGGTAACGACAGAGATGATATAATAAGAAAAACGGCTCTCGAAGTCCTGACGCTGTCACGCGGGATCCTGACGGTCAGACTCCGCTTCATGGATACCGCTCTGAACAGGCTGGAGCCGGTCCCTTCGGATGATGTTACGCTTGCGACTGACGGGACAAGGCTCCTGTACGGACCGGAACATATTCTCAGGCTGTATAAAGACGGGCGTGAGCGCCCGGCACGGGATTATCTTCACGTGATACTTCACTGCATATACAGCCACATGTTTACAGGGGATATCGCCGACAGGAAGTTCTGGGACCTTGCCTGCGACATCGCTGTCGAAAGCACGATCAACGATCTCGGGGCCCGTG
Source organism: uncultured Eubacteriales bacterium (assembly GCA_902793875.1). Taxonomy (GTDB): domain Bacteria; phylum Bacillota; class Clostridia; order Peptostreptococcales; family Anaerovoracaceae; genus Crickella. The sequence continues at coordinate 8,104 of CADBFL010000015.1, forward strand.
CGGCAGATGCTTCGAGGAAGGAACTCCAGAGAACTGAAACGGAATGGCTCAGGTCGGAAACAAAGCTGCTCACCGCCGAGAAGTTATATCATTATTTCAGAGAAAGCGGCATCACTGACTCCGAAGCTGAAAGGCTGAGGCAGATGTTTAAGGCTGATGACCATTCCGGATGGTATGGGCCGGAGCGAAAGAACGGAGACTTCGAGACCAGGACAGAAGAAGAAAAAAACAGTCCCGGAGACGAAGATATCGAGGCTGTTCCGGAGGTCCCGGCAGAAGACCCGGATCATGAGAAAAGCATCCGGCAGCACAGACCTCTGGAAGAAGCCGGGAAAGAATGGAAAAAGATCGCAGAGAAGATACAGGATGACCTTGAGACTTTCTCGAGGGAGCAGGGCGATGCTTCAGGCGCGCTGATCCGGAACCTCAGGGAGGTAACGCGCGAAAGATACGATTATGCGTCATTTCTGAAAAAGTTTGCCGTATACGGGGAGACTCTGACCGTAAATGACGAGGAGTTCGACTACATATATTACACTTACGGACTGAAACTCTACGGGAACATGCCGCTGGTCGAGCCGCTGGAATACAAAGAAGTAAGGCGCATAAAGGAGTTCGTGATCGCCGTCGACACTTCTGCCAGCACCTCGGGCGAGCTCGTTCAGAGATTCCTGCAGAAAACATATAATATGCTTAAAACGACGGAGAGCTATTTTACGCGCGTCAATATACACATAATACAGTGCGATGCAGCCATACAGGAGCATGTAAAGATCAGCAGCGAAGAGGAGCTTGACAGCTACATCGGCACGATGAGCATAAAGGGTCTTGGAGGAACGGATTTCAGGCCTGTCTTCAGTCTTGTTGACAGGCTGGCGGAGGAAGGGGAACTTACCGATCTGAAAGGACTCGTATACTTTACTGACGGCCGCGGCGTTTTTCCCGCGCGCAAACCGGATTACGAGACGGCTTTTGTATTTCTTGACAATGAGTATAACGATCCGGAGGTGCCTCCGTGGGCGATCAGGATCGTGCTGCAGAACGAGGACGTATAACATCGAATGGATGACAGATCGAAGGAGATGCCGCTGTGAATATCAAAGACGCAAAAGAACAGATCAGGAACGCGATCATCGCGTACTTCTCCAGGGATGAATACGGAGAGTATCAGATAGCTGTTGAGGATCAGAGGCCGGTTTTCCTGATGGGGCCTCCGGGAATAGGCAAGACCGCCATAATGCAGCAGATAGCATCGGAACTGAATATCGGGCTGGTCTCGTATTCCATGACGCATCACACGCGACAGTCGGCTCTCGGACTGCCGTACATAACGCAAAAAACATACGGAGACAGGGAGTACAGTGTTTCCGAATATACGATGTCAGAGATCATAGCATCGGTATATGACCTGATGGAGGAGACCGGGGTGCGTGAAGGCATCCTTTTTCTGGACGAGATCAACTGCGTGTCGGAGACTCTCGCGCCGTCGATGCTTCAGTTCCTGCAGTACAAGGTGTTCGGCAGACACCGCGTCCCCGACGGGTGGATAGTCGTGACTGCGGGAAACCCTCCTGAGTACAACAGCTCCGTGCGTGAATTCGATACGGTGACATGGGACCGTCTCAAGCGCATAGACATCGAACCGGATTATCAGATATGGAAGGAATACGCGCTTGACCGCGGAGTGCACCCGTCGATATCGACATATCTCGACATCAGGAGCGGTGATTTCTACAGGGTGGAAACAACGGTCGAAGGCAAGTCAATAGTGACCGCAAGGGCATGGCTGAATCTGTCGGACATGATCAGGCTGTATGAGCAGAATCACATAAAAGTCGATGAGAAGATGATAGGGCAGTATCTGCAGGACGGTAAAGTCGCCCGGTCTTTTGCCAATTACTATGATCTGTTCAATAAATACAGGGAGGACTACCGGGTCGATGACATACTGAGAGGCAGAGCCGGCGATGAAATAGTGATCCGCGCGCGCGAGGCGGGATATGATGAGAGATTATCACTACTCGGGCTGATCCTTGACAGGGCCGGCATGGAGCTCAGGCAGATATATATCCGCGAGCAGATACTGAACAAAGTGCGCGAAATATTCAGCGGTCTCAGGCCGGAGATCGAGGCGGATGCCGGAGCTGCCGCGGGGCTGATCGCTTCTGAAGCATCAGTAAAAATGAGCGAACTGGATGCGGGCAGGAGGTCGAATTCCCTTTCTGAAGACAGGCGGAAGATACTGCACGGGACCATCGATCTGCTGGAATCGGAGGCGAAGGCGCTTGTGAAGGCGGGCGGCATGTCCGGCAGCGAAGCCTTCGGACTGATAAGAAGGGACTTCAATGCCCGCAGGGCGGAACATGCGGAACGCGTAAAAGAAGCCGGATCGGAACTCGATAACATGTTCAGTTTTGCTGAAAAGGCCTTTGCCGAGGGGCAGGAGATGCTGATAATCCTGACAGAGCTTACAAAGGGGGCCTATTCGGCATATTTCATAAGCAGGCACGGCTGCAGCGGGTATTATCAGCACAGCAAAGAGCTCATGTTCCATGAGAGACAGAACGAGATAGCGGAGATAATAGCAGAGCTTGATCTGTGAAGAGGACTGCCGCGCTTACGGATACTGCAGGAAGATATCGGAATGCACAGGATGGAGATATCAGTACGGGTAAAGAAAGGAAACAGATGCTGTACGTTACAAGACACGGGCAGACCGGGTGGAACGCCCTGAATAAGGTGCTGGGACGCACGGACATCCCCCTCGATGAAACGGGACTGGAGCAGGCCCGCGAACTCGCCCGCTCTCTGAAAGGCGCTGAGATAGATGAGATATGGTGCTCGCCGCTTGTCCGCACGAGGCAGACTGCGGAGGCCGTTTCCGAAGCGACAGGCATCGCTTACATGACCGATGACAGGCTCATAGAGCAGGACTTCGGCCGCTTCGAGGGAGTGAACAGGTTCGATGCCGGTTACCAGGAGGCGAAGAGGAAGTTCTGCGCGGGCTATCCCGGCACGGAATCCTACGAGGAGATGGCCGCGAGGGTGTACCCGCTGATCAGGGAAACAGAAGGGAAGAACGTGCTCTTCGTCACGCACGGAGGCATCTGCAGGATCATCCGCGGCTACTTCGAGGACATGGACAGGGAGGACTTCATAAACTTCTCCCAGAAAAACTGCGAGCTCAGGACTTATGACAACCGTAAGGCGGCGCTGAAGAAATGACAGCGCTGAAGAAGTGAAAGCGCTTAAGAAATGGCGGCGCTGAAGAAGTGACAGCGATGAAGAAATGACGGGGCGGGAGAAATGATAAGCCGGGAGATAAGAAAAGAACTATTCGCCATGCAGGATCCGGGGTACCGGGAATTCCAGATAAAGCTGATGCCGACGGTCGATCCGGAACGGGTCATCGGCGTCAGGACGCCTCAGCTCAGGGCGATGGCAAAGCAGTACGTGAAAAGGGATGATGTCGGAGACTTCCTCGCGGATCTGCCTCACGGGTATTTCGATGAGGACCAGCTCCACGCGTTCATACTGTCCGCGATGAAGGACTACGGCGCGTGCATGGATGGCGTGCGCGCTTTTCTGCCGCACATAGACAACTGGGCCACATGCGACCAGCTGTCGCCGAAGATCTTCAGAAAGCACCGGCCTGAGCTTCTGGAGCAGGTAAAGGAGTGGCTCGGGTCTTCAGAGACCTATACGGTCCGCTTTGCCGCCGGGATGCTGATGGAGCACTTCCTGGACGAGGACTTCGACCCGGCCTGCCCTGAGATGGTCGCGGCCATAAGCTCTGACGAGTACTACGTGAACATGATGAGGGCATGGTATTTTGCGACGGCTCTTGCGAAGCAGCATGAGGCGGTCCTTCCTTTCATCGAGAAAAAGCGCCTGGACAAATGGACGCACAACAAGGCGATACAGAAGTCCGTCGAGAGCCGCCGGATAAGTGATGAGCAGAAGGATTATCTGAAAAGTCTGAAGATAAGGTAGAGCGGGCAAAGCCTTTTGGGTTACAATATACATATGGAAAAAGCAGCACTCGCATTGTTTTTCATAGTGACGGGCGTGCACCTGTACGCATCACTGAAAAAGGATAAGGCGCTTCGCGCGAAGACGAAGCCTTTCATCCTGCTGACTCTGCTCGCTTATTACTGCTTCAGCGCAGAGCCGGTGCTTCTCACTGTCGTGCTTGCGCTGCTCTTTTCATGGCTCGGCGACGTGCTTCTGATACCTGACGGCGTCAAATGGTTCACCGCGGGCGGCATATCGTTCATGGTAAGCCATTTCTTCTTCATGATCACCTACGCGGGGATGACCGATATCAGCAAGGTGCCGCGGGCGGCGCTGATAGTCCTTCCGCTGATGTTCGCGGTATCGACCGCTGTCATATTCAAAAGGCTGCAGCCGCATCTGCCGAAGGCGCTGTTCTGGCCGATGCTGCTGTACCTTCTGATCAACGGAGGCATGAACTGCTTCGCGTGGTTCCGCTCGATGAGTTCGACGGGCAGCGCGGCCGCCATCACGGCCATCGGCGCTCTTCTCTTCTATATCTCGGATACGGCGCTCTTCTTCGTCCGCTTCAATAAGGACAGCAGACTGAAGACGCATTTTCTGGTCATGCTGACCTACTCGCTCGGAGAGTTTCTCATAGTACTGGGACTGGTCCTGCACTGATAAGGAGGCTGCTATGAAATACTATCTTTACAATCCTCATGCGAACAACGGCATCCTGGAATACGTAATAAAAGAAGACCTGATCGATGCATCAACGCTCGATTACGCGGAATTCTTCTCGGGCCTTGCTGAAGATGACGAGGTTGTCATGGTCGGAGGCGACGGCACGATCAACTATCTGATCAATCACATCGACACGGATGCTCTCAAAAACAACATCTACCTGCTCGGCAACGGGACCGGCAACGACTTCCTCTACGACATAGGCGAGAGGCCGGGGTACGAGGTGCCGCTCAACAAATATCTGAAGAATCTCCCGGTCGCGAATGTGAAGGGGAAAGACTATAAGTTCATCAACAACATGAGCTTCGGCATCGACGGATACTGCTGCGAGGAAGCCGACCGGATAAAGGCGAAGAAGCCGAACAAAAAGATCAACTATACTGCGATAGCGATCAAGGGACTGCTGTACGATTTCAAGCCGTGCACCGCCTGGATAGAGGTGGACGGCAAGGAGTATACATACGACAACGTCTGGCTCGCTCCTTCCATGAAGGGACGATACTGCGGCGGCGGCATGATGCTCGCGCCGGATCAGGACCGCTTCTCGGGAAAGCTGACCGTGGTCGTGTATTCCTGTCCGTCCAAGATGAAGTCCCTGGCCAGGTTCCCGCGCATATTCAAGGGCACGCACGTTGAGCTCACCGACATGGTGAAGATAATGGAAGGCAACAGGGTCCACGTGAAGTTCTCAAGACCGTGCGCCGTGCAGATCGACGGCGAGACGATACTCGATGTCACGGAGTACAGTGCGGAGCAGAAATAGAAAGAAATAATAACAAACAGCAGACAGCGTCTAACAAACAACAAATAACAAACGGGATTTTGCAGGCCTCGGATGCGACAGGGGCCTGTAATTTTGCGAAAAGCAACCGCCGGTTGACAGATTGAAAAGCCCGCTTGGTAGAGCGCAACCGCCCGAAAGTGTACTTTTGTGGCAGAAAGCAAAAGCGAAACGGCGCGATGCGGCGCTATGGAAGCGGAGGAGGAAACAAGATGATACTTGCAGATAAGATAATCGAAAACAGAAAGAAAAACGGCTGGTCGCAGGAAGAACTCGCTGACAGACTCGGGGTATCCCGGCAGTCGGTATCCAAATGGGAGGGCGCGCAGGCGGTCCCTGACATGAAGAAGATAATCCAGATGTCGGAGGTGTTCGGCGTCAGCACCGACTACCTTCTCAGAGACGATATGGAAACGCCGGCTGCCCCTGATGTGGCGCCGGTGGACAACGGGCTCGAAGAGACGGTAAGGACGGTATCGATGGAAGAGGCAAGCGCATTCCTCGAGCATAATGAGAAGTCCGCCGTCATGGTATCCACGGGAGTCATGCTCTGCATCCTGTCTCCGATCGTGGTCATTCTTCTGACGGGGCTCTCCGAGGCGGGAAAGATTTCCCTCGGCGAAGAGACGGCAGGAATCGCGGGAGCGATCGTGCTTATCATGATGGTGGCCTGCGCGGTGGCGATGTTCCTGATGACAGCGATACGCGGGGATAAATACGACTATCTCGAAAAGATAAACATAGACACGGAATACGGAGTCAGCGGGATGGCGAAAGAACGCCGCAGCGCGTATTCGGAGACTCACGGAAGGCTCCTGATCATCGGCATCATGCTCTGCGTGGTGTCGGCCATACCGCTGCTGTTCCTGCAGCTTACGCATTACAGCAATAACAGCGATGTGCTGCCTGTTGTCGGAGTCTGCGTGCTGCTCGGAATGGTGGCCGCCGGGGTCAGGATGATCGTCCTGACATGCATAAGAAAGGGCGGCTACGACAAGCTGCTCGAAGAGGGTGAATACACGAGGCTCGACAAAAAGGCGTCCAGATACGACGGCATATACTGGGCGGTCGCAACGGCCGTATACCTCGGATGGAGCTTCATAACAATGAACTGGCAGTTCACATGGATCGTATGGCCTGTAGCAGGAGTCCTGTATGCAGCTTTCCATGAGATCATGAAGGCGGTCAGCCGCGCTTGACCTGCGCCCCGGCTCTATGGCGCGAATGCGGATGAAGCCGGCCCGCCGTTCCTGATAAATTAAACCTATGACAATAGAACAGAAGATATTCAGCAGAAAACGATTCGAAACACGGAAACTGGCAGACTGCGGATTTGAAGACAAAGGCGCCTGCCGGTTTTTGTCGCGCAGCTTCATGGATGGAGACTTCACTGCGGAGATAAGGGTGTATGAGAACGGTACGGTCCGTGGCAGGGTGATCGACAACATGACAGGAGACGAGTATTTCCCTCTCCGCATGCCGAATTACACAGGCGCCTTCGTGGGCTCGGTGAGAGAGGCTTATGAGGAGCTGCTCAGAGATATCGCGGATAACTGCTGCAGGGACGTCGTCTTCATTTCGGACCAGAGCAACCGCATCGCGGCGGCCATACTCGACAGATATGCGGTGGAGCCGGACTTTCCGTGGGACGGAGGCAGGTACGGACAGGCCGGTGTCTTCAGGCACGGAGGCAGCAGCAAGTGGTTCGGCCTTATCATGAACATCGAAAGACGTCTGCTCGACAAAAGCGCCGGCGAAGAGCCCGTAGACGTGCTGAACCTCAAGGCGGACGAGAGCAAAACAGCTGCTCTTCACAGGATCAGTGGAATATATCCGGCCTATCACATGAACCACAGCAAGTGGATATCCGTAACACTCGATGACACTCTCGAAGACGGCGACGTGATGGACCTTGTTGAGGAGAGCTTTCGCCTGACATCCGGAAATGCGGGTGTGATGAATGAGAGCCTCATGCGCGAGGTATATGCTGTCGCGGACAGCATACCGCCGGGCAGGGTGATGTCGTACGGGCAGATCGCGGAGGTTGTCGGACGCCCGAAAAACGCGCGCCTCATCGGAAAGATAATGAGCATGGCCGACCGCTACGGAGATCACCCGTGCCACAGGGTCGTTAACAGCGCCGGACGGACTGTGCCGGGCTGGCCTGAGCAGAGAGAGATGCTCGAATCGGAGGGCGTTGAGTTCAAGGACAACGGCAATGTGGACATGAAGAGATTCAGGCTGTGATGGACTGACTCCGCGCTGCGCAACGGATTCCACG
>CADBFL010000016.1:0-15344 GCA_902793875.1 uncultured Eubacteriales bacterium
CAGTTCCGCATCCTTCTCAGGAGTAGGGATACCGTCGGCAGTCCATCCGCGGACAGCGTAGTACTCGCCGAGCATGGTCTCGAGACCGCTGACCTTGCCCTTGGCAGGCCCGTTCTTCAGCTCTTCTCTCAGCAGGCGAGGAGGCAGAGTGTCCTTCTCGATGCCGGCTGCAATATTGAACTTCTTCTCGAGGTTCCATATGCGCTCGCCCTTGAGCAGGATGTCCTCGTCGCTCTCATCATCCCAGCCGCACGCTTCTCTGAGCATGCCCGCTATCTCCGGCAGACCCTGTCCGAATGTGGTGAACAGGCAGATCCCCGAGGAGTCGCAGAGCGCTGTCAGATCCTGGAATACCTTGAGCATTGCAGGCTTGCCCTCTGTGGTGAGCGGATCCATGGCTACAGGGATACCGAGGACCTCAGGCGAGATCATGTATCCTCTTACGTGGCATCCGCCTCTGTTGGATGTCGCATAGTTGAGCCCGATCCCCTGGATGGCGCGTCCGTCGTAAGCAGGCATCTCCTGTTTCTTTACCGACATCGAGAGTTCAGGGTGACCGTACTTCTCGGCCATTCTGTATGAACCGAGTCCGAGCACCTTTCCGAAACCTTCGCCCTTGCAGGTCATCTCGGTAGCTTCGACCATTGCCGCAGCATCCCCGAATCTCAGAGGGAATCCTATCTCTTCTTCCTTAATGCATCCCATTTCGAAGAGTTCCATCGCGCAGGCGATCGTGCAGCCCATCGTGATAGGGTCGAGACCGTACTGGTTGCAGAGGAAGTTGGCCTTGCATACAGCGCCGAGATCATCGACGCCGCAGTCGGAACCGAACGACCAGCCTGCTTCGTACTCAGGACCCTCGCCTCTGGACTTGAATGCGCCCTCAGCGATATCGACAAGTCTGCCGCATCCTATCGAGCAGCCGAAGCAGCCCTTGTTGCGGATCAGGTGCCTTGCGGCGAGAGTCTCGCCCGAAATGTCGTCAGCCTGCGGGAAGAGAGCTCCGTCACGGCCGTTGTTTACAGGAAGTCCGCCGACGCCGTTTACGATGTTGACGAGTATCATTGTTCCGAGCTGGCCGAGGCCCGCGCCCGTTACAGGGTGAGCTGCAAGCGTTGCTCTGGCATCTGCGCATACATTGAAGAATGCGTCAGGGTGAGCTACTCTGACCGATTTTGTGCCCTTGACGGCGATCGCTTTGACCTTTTTTGAGCCCATGACTGCGCCGGTGCCGCCTCTTCCGGCAGCGCGGTTCTTGTCGTTCATGATGGCTGCGAAGAGCACGCCTTCCTCAGCGGCCTTCGAGATCGTTGCGATCCTGAAATTCTCGCCGCATTCTGCATAAAGCGCGTCTGTCGCTTCGAATACATCGCTGCCCCAGATCGCCGATGCGTCTCTGAGTTCGACGGTATCGTCGTTGATGTAAAGGTAGACAGGCTTCTTCGAGATGCCCTCGAAGATGACACCGTCATAACCTGCGTACTTGAGCTCAGGACCGAAATGACCGCCGGAGTTCGACGCTTCGATGGTCCCTGTAAGAGGCGACCTGCAGATGACGTTGTAGCGTCCGCCGGATGTAGCGAAAGTCCCGGTCAGAGGGCCTGTCATGAAGATCAGGTTGTTGCCCGGCCCGAACACATCGCAGTCAGGTGCGCATTCCTCGCAGAAATACTTTGTTCCGAGACCTCTTGCGCCTACATAATCGTGGGCGTATTTCTCGTTGAGAGGCTCTTTGACGATCTTTCCGCTTTCAAGATTGACGCGGAGAATTGTTCCTACATAACCGTTGTTCATCATTACGCCTCCTCTCCGATAAGATCTCTGTACTGAGCGCTTACGGCAGCTCTCTTGTCATGGATGGTATCCGTGTCAACGAATTCGAGAGCGTGACCCGGGCAGAACTTTACACACTTAGGGTCGCCGTCGCAGAGGTCGCACTTGAACACCTTCCTGAGCGTCGGATGATACGAGATGTTGCCGAGAGGGCATGCGTTTTCGCACATCTTGCAGCCGATGCACTTGCTGTAGTTGATGACAACTGCGTTGTTCTCATTGCGGGTGATGGCTTTGACAGGACATACCTTCATGCAGGACGGCTCCTCACACTGAAGGCACATCATTGGAATAGCTACAGCGGCTTTTTCGTATTCGAACACATGGACATTGGCGTACTTCGGATTGAATTCGCCGTAGTGGCCGAATGAGCATGCAAGTTCGCATGTGCGGCAGCCGATGCACTTTTCCGGCTTGATAACTAACTGTTTCATAGTTTCGCGGGCACAGAAAAGGCCCTTCACCTCCCTTGCAAAACACTTTTCAAAGTGACAATTATCTACATCTCAATTTTATCTGTTTATATTCCTTAAAATAATATCCGAAGATGTGTTCGATATTGCTTTTTGGAATAAGCGGGGAATAAAATAGGGGCATGAACATACAGAATCTGAGATATTTTGCGACAGTTGCCAAGCTGGAGAATGTTTCAAAGGCTGCGGAACTGATGCACACATCGCAGTCCTCGATATCTAAGAATATCTTTACTCTCGAGGAGGAGCTTGGAACGAAGCTTTTTGACAGACACGGCAAGAAGCTGGTGCTTAACGATGCCGGCAAACGCTTCCTGCAGAGCTGTGACAGGATACTCCAGGAGACGGAGACCGTGACAAAGGATCTCAGATATATGTCCACGGGTGAGGACAAGCTCATAAGGATATGCGCCATCGGTACGGATCCGCATCTGTTCACATTCATGTCGATGTTCAAAGTCTCTTATCCTGAGGTCGAATATGCGGTAGATACTGCCGCTGACAGCGGAGAGCTTCCGGACATAAACAGATACGACCTTGTCATATATCCGGACGAACTCAAATACAGGAAGTTCAAGGGCATGGATTTCTTTACAGAGAAGTACTTTTTTGCCGTGAGGGTGGACAGCCCGCTGGCCGGGAGGGTATCGCTTCCGGTAAAGATGATGGACGGGCTGCCGATGGTGTTTCTCAACCACGGGCTTGAATACGAATATCCGTATCATGTCTGCATCGCACAGACCGTAAAGATGAGCTCAGTGAACTACGTGGATTCAAGGGATCTTCACAGGCAGATGATCTCAAACGGCATAGCGGCAGGCTTCGTGCCGGAGGGCAGCGCAGAGATGTATCGCAACGACAGCAGAATAAAGCTTCTGCATCTCACAGATGACAGGTTCACGAGGCAGATGAAAGCCTGCTTCAAAAGAGAAAAGCACCTCTCACCGACGGGAAGCGCTTTCAGACAGGCGATGATTGAATATTTCAATCTGAAGAGTGAATAACAATATAATAACCATTTTATTAAGGAGGACTAGTATGAAATACGCAATGAGTGCAAGAAACCAGTTCGAGGGAACGATTACGAAGGTGCAGGAGGGTGCGGTCAACGGCATCGTGACAGTAGATGTGAACGGCACACCGGTATCGGCGACGATCTCGATGGGCTCGATCGAAAATCTCGGTCTCAAGCCGGGAATCAAGGCTTATGCAGTAATAAAAGCCACCGATGTGATGATCGGAAAGGGCAGACTCGAGCTCAGCGCACGCAACCAGTTCCCGGGCAGGGTGACTGCAGTCGAAGAGGGCGCCGTAAACGGACTGGTAAAGATGGAAGTGCTCGGCGGCAACACCGTGACTGCGACCATCTCGATGGGATCGATCAGAGACCTCGGGCTCAAGCCGGGAGTCGACGCCGTAGCGGTAGTCAAAGCGACTTCCGTAATGATCGGGATATAAACCAACGGAACATCAGACAAAAAGAAAAGCCCGGCTTCAAATGTTTATCAATGAAGCCGGGTGTTACTTTACTGTCATTTTTCTCCGAACTTTATTATGTCGAAGCTCATGTCTTTCAGAGAGCCGATGAGCATGTTCTGATCAAGTGCAGTATGTTGACCAAGAAGATATTGTATGGCTACTGAAGCTTCAATTGCTGCACAGGCGGCAGGCGTAACCGGAAGCGATGCTTTTGAGGAAGGTGCATAGTCTTCAGGATACAGCTGGTGCAGAAGCCCTGATCCCGGCGGAACAAGCATGACCTGCATGTCCCATGCGCAAATGGCGCCGTGCACTATTGCAAGACCCGCATCTGCTGCGGCATCTTCGAGAACAAGCCTTGAAGATGCGTTATCAAGAGCATCGATGACAAGATCAGCATTCTCCATGAGACTTCCTGCGTTGTCTTCTGTCAGGAACTCGCAGACCGGGGTCACCTTGATCGACGGATCGATCTCTTTTACGCGTTCAGCAGCAGCCATAGCTTTCTTATGACCGATGTTTTCGGAAGTGCTGAGAATCTGCCGGTTCAGATTCGATTCTTCGAATACATCACCGTCGACAACAGTCAAAGCGCCCGTGCCCATTCTTGCAAGATACTCAATAATGTTTCCTCCCAGGCCTCCGCATCCGGCCACAAGGACTCTGCTTTCGGCAAGTTTTTTCATATCCGCTTCGGACAGAGCGAGTAAACTCCTGCTGTGTCTTTCCTTTATCTCAGCCATCTCATACCTCTTTTCTGTGTATCAGTTTCCCGGCGAGCTCACGTCCGAGTTTTTCTCCCTGTGCAGAAGCACCGTCCGCTATCTCGTGCACATAATCCGCGTTGCCGCAGAAATGCAGCCACTCAGGATATCTGCCGCCGTGCTCAAGTCCTTCTGCGAGAGATCTGTCGGGCAGAAGACCAAGAGCCGTGATGAGGGTATCGCATTCGACATACTCATACCTATCTGTATCAAGGTGATATACCGTCACCCCGCTGAGACGCGGATATCCGTGTATCTCAATGATCGTAGAACTCAGCATCACGGGGATGCCGTACGCTTTGATGCAATCCTCCTGATTGCGTTTCAGACCGCCGAGGTGATCCCTTATCTCAGCCATACTGATGACTGTTTTGCCTAGCTGGCAGAACCTCCTGGCCATTATCTGGCCGATATCGCCGCTTCCCAGAATAAAGATGCGGTCTCCGACATCACAGCCTCCCAGCTCTATCAGCTCCTGAGCTTCGCCTGCGGTGTATATGCCTTCGGGTCTAGTGCCCGTGACCGGCAGTGACCACAGGGGTTTTTCGGTGCAGCCGGATGCTATGACGCATTCACTGAAGGTAACTTCTGTAATTTCTCCGTATCCTGCAGCGAGAGCTGTCCTGTCCGGCCTTATCTCAAGTACGCGGGTGCCGGGCAGATAAACGGCGGAAGTCTTCTCTAAACGACGGAACTCTTCTTCACTGTATTCAGGTCCCGTCATCTCATTTCCGTAGCGGCCGAGCCCGAAGCCGCTGTGCACGCACTGGGGAAGTATGCCGCCCGGACGGTCTCTGTCATCGGCGAGCATGACCTTCGCTCCGCATGAAGCTGCCGCAGCTGCTGCCGCCATTCCGGCAGCGCCGCATCCGATCACAAGTATATCCGTTGTGCGCATTCTGATACTGCTCATGCATCCTCCACGATCATCGTTTGCACAATGCTATCACGATTGAAGCGGGTCTTCAAATGAGATATATTAACTATTGTAATATCGATTTACAGGATCTGTGATGGATCCGTCATTCTGAAAGGGCAGAAAAATGGTAAAAACCGATGTCATCGTAATAGGCGCGGGCCTGCTGGGATGCTTTACGGCAAGGAATCTCATGCGCCATGAGATCGATGTCATCGTGCTCGAAAAAGAAAGCGATGTCTGCCGCGGCATTTCGAAGGCCAACACCGGCATAATATACAGCGGATACGACAGCAGCCCGGGCTCTGAAAAGCAGAAGCTCTGCGTCCAGGCCAGTGAAGACTTCGACAGGCTTTGCTGCGAGCTGGAAGTGCCTTTCAGAAGGCCCGGCTCGCTGATGGTCGCATACGGGCCCCGGGCGGATGCTGTCATAAAAAGAAAGTACCACGACGGACTCAGAGGCGGCGTCAAAGGCCTGAAGCTCATGAGCGGAAGCGAGGCTGAGGCAGCGGAGCCTGCTCTCGCAAAGGGCATCACTTCGGCGCTCTATTCGGAAGCAACGGGGACCGTGGATCCCTGGGAACTGTGCATAGCAGCGTATGAGAACGCCCGGGCAAACGGCGCAAGGTTCATATTCGGAAGCGCTGTCAGAGATATACGAAGAGAAGACGATGGCTTTACAGTCGTTACGGATGATGAGTCATACCATGCAAAGGCTGTCGTCAATGCAGCAGGCCTCTCGTCAGACAGAGTCAGGGAATTGTGCGAAAAGCCTGAGATCAGACTTTTTCCGACCGCAGCCGACTATATTGTGCTCGACAAAGGGACGGGAGACATCGTAAGCCATATCATCATGCATGAGGGAGAAGAAGGAAAAGGCCTTACTCTCGTGCCGACGGTCGACGGCAACCTGCTCATCGGCCCGACCGTCAGGGAAGCCTCTGCAGATGAGACAGCGGCTCAGGACATGAGAACAGAAAAAGATGGTCTCGATCAGCTGAGAGAGCTCTGCAGTGAGATCATACCGGTGCTCGATATGTCAAAGCAGATAAGGACTTTCGGCTCGCTCAGACCCGACCAGTTCTTTGTAACGGAGCAGGGCGGGAGTTATGTAAGGGATGACAGAAGCATAAAGGACATACGCATAACGGAAGACGACGGGCTCTTCAGCCTCATAGGCATCAAGACTCCCGGGCTGACGTTCGCGGACGAGCTCGGCAGGATGGTCGCCGGAAAGGCTGCGGCCCATGCGGGAAAGACGGAGCAGAATGCGGACTTCGACCCGCATAGAAAGGCGATAACAAGGGCAAGAGACCTTACATATGAAGAGAGGGCAAAGCTCACAGCGGAAGATCCCGCTTACGGAGAGGTCGCCTGCATGTGCATGGATGTCACTGAAGCCGAGTTACGGCAGGCGGTCAGAAGGGGAGCAAAGGATTTCGAATCGGTAAAAAGACGCACGGGAGCGGGAATGGGAAGATGCCAGGGCAGCCGGTGCCGCAGAAGGATAATGAAAACAGTGGAGGAAGGTCATGAGTGAATTCACGCATTTTGACGAAAAGGGCAATGCCTGCATGGTGGATGTCTCGGACAAGGACGTTACCAGAAGGAGCGCAACGGCGCAGGGCACTATAAAGGTGAGCCGGGAAGTCATGGATGCCGTGACCGGCAGAAAGATAAAGAAGGGCGATGTATTCACGGTGGCGCAGGTAGCGGGCATAGCGGGTACCAAGCGCACAGCGGATCTCATACCGATGTGTCATCCGCTGAGCCTTGACAGCGCGAAGGTGAGCTTCATGACTGATGAAGAGGCCTGCAGCATCACAGCGGTCTGCACTGCCGTCACTGACGGAAAGACCGGAGTCGAGATGGAGGCTCTGACAGGAGTATCTGTCGCGCTCCTGACCATATACGACATGTGCAAGGCCATAGACAAGCGCATGGAGATAAAGGATATCCGCCTTGTCGAAAAGACAGGGGGCAAGAACGGAGATTTCATATTCTGACCGGAACGCTGCATTCCCTGCGGGGCATGCAGCATTTTGATGTTATCGCAAAATGGAATATGCGATTTTCGATATGGATGTATAATTAATGCCTGAAGTGATAAACTATCAGAGATGGTTGACAAATTCGGCAGGACAATAGAATACATGAGGGTATCAGTCACCGACAGGTGCGATCTGCGCTGCAGGTACTGCATGCCGCCGGAAGGCTGCGAGAAGGTGCCGATGAGCAGCATCCTCACATATGAGCAGATAGTGCGCATATGCAGAGTGTCTGCGGATCTCGGCATCAGCCGCATAAAGATCACGGGAGGAGAACCCTTTGCCAGACTTGGCTGCACCGGCCTGATCAGGGACATCAAGGGCCTTCCCGGAATAGAGCAGGTCACCGTCACCACCAACGGACAGACTCTCGAAAATCACATCGAAGAACTGAAGGAAGCGGGCGTCGACGGAATAAACATAAGCCTCGACACACTCGATCCCGGAAGATTTGCATACATTACGGGCAGAGGCACTCTCGAAAAGACCCTGAGGGCCGTTGAACTGTCCGCGGGATCCGGCATAAAGACCAAGATAAACAGCCTCATAATGAAAGGCTTCAACGAGGATGAGATCACAGCGCTTGCCGGATTTGCCTTCAGACACGGCATAGATGCCCGTTTCATTGAGATGATGCCGGTGGGAGCGGCTGACGCGGGCAAGGGCATATCGAACGAGACCGTCCTGGCTGTTCTGAAAGAAAAATGGCCGGAGCTTGTGCCGGATGAAAGCATCCACGGGAACGGGCCTGCGGTCTATTACAAAAGACCCGGAGAAAGAGGGGCGATAGGTCTCATAAGCGCGATGCACGGAAAGTTCTGTGAGGAATGCAACCGCGTAAGGCTTACATCTCAGGGCGAGATAAAGCCGTGTCTTTGCTACGATACCGGAACGGACATCAGGC
This sequence comes from uncultured Eubacteriales bacterium, assembly GCA_902793875.1. Classification (GTDB taxonomy): domain Bacteria; phylum Bacillota; class Clostridia; order Peptostreptococcales; family Anaerovoracaceae; genus Crickella. The sequence goes on from CADBFL010000016.1 coordinate 8,418, forward strand.
CCTTCCTCTCGGAGTCCGATGAGAAGCTGAGAGAAGCCGTCAGGGATGCGATACTTGAAAAACCCGAAGCCCACTGCTTCGATGCCATGAACGATGCCGGCGGCCATGCCGAGCACCGCCTGATGTCACAGATAGGAGGTTAGCATGGGTAAGACAGGAAAAGTCACAGCCGTATGCATAAGTGAAAAGAAAGGAACTCAGAAGACGGAAGTGTCTTCGGTGACCCTCGTCCCGGAATGGGGCATCGAGAATGATGCCCACGCGGGCAGGTGGCACCGGCAGGTGAGCCTTCTGGCGCTCGAAAAGATAGAAGCCTTTCGCGAAAAGGGAGCGGATGTGGATTTCGGCGCTTTCGGAGAGAACATCATCGCAGAGGGGTTCGATTTCAGAACGCTTCCCGTAGGCACGAGGTTCAGGATAGGGGATGCTCTGCTTGAACTTTCCCAGATAGGCAAGGAGTGTCACACACACTGCGCGATATATCATCAGACAGGAGACTGCATCATGCCGAGAGAGGGCGTGTTCGCGATCGTGCTTGAAGGAGGCACGGTCAGGGCAGGCGACAGGATCGAGATGATCGAAGCCGACCCGGACAGGCCGTTCACTGCGGCGTGGATAACGCTCTCGGACAAGGGGGCGGCAGGCGAAAGAGAGGACAGGAGCGGGCCTCTGATCGGAGAGATCCTTACAGAAGCCGGATATGACGTGGTCGAAGGCATTCTTATCCCGGATGAACCCGAACTGCTCAGGCGTCATCTCATAAGACTCGCCGATCAGAGACAGGTGAACGTCATCTTCACTACGGGCGGCACGGGCTTTTCGCAGAGGGACAGGACGCCGGAGGCTACCGCTGAGGTATGCGACCGCATGACACCGGGGATATCCGAGGCGATCAGAGCCTATTCGATGACAAAGACTCCGACAGCCATGCTGTCAAGAGCTGCGGCAGGCATGAGAAAAGAGACTCTCATCATAAATCTGCCCGGCAGCCCTAAGGCGGTGAGAGAATGTCTGGAATTCCTGATCCATCCTCTCGGACACGGCCTTGAGATAATGCTTGGAAGAGACGGCGAATGCGCGCGTCCCTGACAATAAACGGCAGCTATTACTTCAGACTCAAGGAGGAACTTTATGAAAATCAGAAAGTTAACGGTCGTTCTTCTCAGCTGCATCATGGTGTTTGCCTTTGCGGCATGCGGCAGCAAAACGACAGAAGAGACGACAGAAGAGACGACATCGGACGGCGGCGTTCTGATGATGGCTACGACCACAAGTACGGAAGACACCGGACTGCTCGACTATCTCAAGCCGCTCTTCAAGGATGACACGGGCATCGACCTTCAGTGGACTGCTGTGGGAACGGGCGAGGCTCTCAAGATGGGCGAGGACGGACAGGTCGACATAGTGCTCGTACACGCAAAGTCCAGCGAGGACGAATTCGTTGAAAACGGCTACGGAGTAAAGAGATATCCGGTAATGTACAACGATTTCGTGATCGTAGGACCGGCTGAACCGATCGCAAAGACGGATGATGCCGCTGCAGTGTTCACGGCCATTAGCGAACAGCAGCTTCCGTTCGTATCCCGCGGAGATGATTCGGGAACGGACAAGAAGGAAAAGAAGATATGGGAGGAGCTCGGCATCGATCCGACAACGAATCCGAACTACATCGAAAGCGGAGACGGCATGGGCGCTACTCTTACGATGGCAAACGAGAAGAACGCTTACTGCCTGACGGACAGAGGAACATGGCTCAAGCAGTCGAAGGACTCCGAGAACGATTATGTCATCGATATCGTATGCGAAGGAGCGCCTCAGCTGCTAAACCAGTATGGCGTCATCGCTGTCAGCCCTGAAAAGTATCCGGATGTCAACAACGAGGCTGCCAACAAGTTCATCGAGTGGATCACTTCCGAGAAGGTCCAGAAACTGATCGGCGAGTACGGTGTGGATGAATACGGCCAGGCTCTGTTCACGCCAAACGCAGGAACGGATAACTGATATCAGCAATGATCGGATGGCTCAGAGGAGTTTTTACTGATCCTGCTGTGCTGAGTGCGATCAAAGTCACCTTCGAGATGGCTTTTGCATCCACTCTCATCTCTGCCGTGCTGGGGACCGCATCCGGTCTCTGGCTGCAGAATCACGAATTTGCAGGTAAAAAGACAGTTGTAAGGATCAACAGGACGCTCATGGGAGTGCCTCCTGTCGTGATAGGACTGCTTGTTTACATGCTGACGATGCGCGGAGGGCCGCTCGGCCCTCTGGCGCTTCTCTTTACGATAAAGGGGATGATACTCGCACAGGTACTGATCATAACGCCTATAATAAGCGGTATGGTCTTTTCGTATGCAGAGGCGGCTGTCCCTGAGATACGGAATTTCGCGAAGACGATGGGGGCGGATAAGAGGCAGACGGACCGCCTCATCCTGAGCGAGCTGAGAAACGAGATATATTTCTGCATAATAACCGGCTTCGGCAGAGCCATAAGCGAGGTCGGATCAGTCATGCTCGTCGGAGGCAATATAAAGGGCCATACGAGGACCATGACGACGATGATCTCTCTGCTGAAGAGCCGGGGGATATACTCCGAGGGAATAGGCCTCGGTATTTTGCTTCTTGTAATGGCCTTCATACTGCAGACGCTGGCCGATCATGTCAGAAAGGAGCAGATCCGCGATGAGAATTACTGAACTTCGCAAGACGGTAGGCAAAACGGATCTGTACATAGAAGATCTGAAAATAGAGAGCGGAAAGATACACGGACTTGTCGGACCCAACGGCTGCGGCAAGACGACTCTTTTAAAACTTATCATGGGAACGGCAGAGCCTGACTCGGGTACGATAGACTATGAAGGCCTGAGACCGTCTGAGATCACCATGATGAGCCAGAGGCCGTATCTGATGCATGCCAGCGTGTACGATAACATCGTCTATCCTCTGAAGATACGCAAAAGCAGGATCGATGAAGCTGAAATAGATGCGCTGCTCGAGCGCGCGGGCATCCTGGAGATAAAGGACCAGTACGCCGGAAGCCTTTCAAGCGGCGAGCGGCAGAAGCTGTCGTTTCTGAGAGCGACAGTGTTCCGCCCTAAGCTGATACTCATGGATGAGACTCTGTCGAATCTCGACGCCGAAAGCGCCGGACTCTTCAGGGAAATGATAATCGAACGTCACAGAGAGGACGGGTCCGCCTGGCTCATAGTGAGCCACCAGTGGGACGCGATGAATGATCTCTTTGACGAGGTCCATCACATGGAGAAAGGGAGGATCGTAAAAAATGAAACTCCTTAATGCAGACACGGTAAAAGACGCGAGAGATAAGCTCGGGGAGCGCTGCAGGGAGACCTTGCTGCGCACTGAGACTGTGGGACTTCGTGATGCGGCAGGCCGTATCCTTGCCGAAACCATAATATCGCATGAGAACATCCCGCCGTACAGAAGGTCGATCGTGGACGGTTACGCTGTCATGAGCAAAGATCTGGCGGCCGCGGGCGACATGATCCCGTCCATGCTGAAGGTCACTGGAGAGGTCGTTCCCGGCAGCGACCCGGCCGGGCTCAGAGCGGAGCCGGGCTGCTGTGTCTATGTGCCGACCGGAGGATATGTCCCGGACGGCGCAGACGCCGTTGTGATGATCGAATACTGCGAGCCTTTCGCGGGAGACATGCTCGCGGTCTCAAAGTCAGCTTCGGAGGGAGAGAATATCGTCCGGGTCGGAGAAGACATGGAGGAGGGCGATACCCTGCTTGAAAAGGGCAGAAAGCTCAGACCTCAGGACATAGGCGTTCTGGCGGCGGCAGGAGTTTGTGAAGTCAGGGTCTTCGTTCCGTGGAGGGTAAGCGTCATATCTACCGGTGATGAACTCGTGGGGCCGGGCGAAAAGCCGGGACCGGGGCAGATAAGAGACATCAATACATATACCATAGCGGCGAGGAGCGGCGCGGAGGGGTTCGACGTCGTGAGGACGTCATCCGTCAGGGACGACAGGGACGCCATCGTGAAAGCTCTTGAGACAGCCAGGGACGAAAGCGATGTGGTCGTCATGTCGGGCGGCAGCTCTCAGGGAAAGAAGGACATGAGCGCAGAGCTGATAGGAGAGCTTGCTGACAGCGGAGTGCTGACCCACGGCATAGCAGCAAAGCCGGGCAAGCCGACGATAACCGGATTTGACAGAGCCAGCGCGACTGTATTCATCGGGCTGCCCGGGCATCCGGCAGCGGCTCTCATGGTGTACGAGCAGATCCTGATCAGGCTGTGGAGAGAACTGACATGTCAGCCTGAGGAACGCAGGCTGCGCGCAAGGGTCACGGTAAACGTGCCTGCCGCACCGGGCAGAAGGACATTCCAGCTTGTCAGACTCAGCGGCGGGGACATGCCCGAAGCCGAACCTGTATTCGCAAGATCCGGCATGATACTTCCTGTGAGCGAAGCCGACGGTTATTTTGAGATGGAAGAGAACAGGGAGGGCATCAGACCGGGAGACATGGTCGATGTCGTCTTATGGAAATAGCGGGGTATCAGGATGAAAAGAAATCTCTATCTGAACACCATGCCTGTCGAGGAGGCGGGAGAACTGTACATGAGATCGCTCGGTGATGCTGCTGAGCCGCATGCGGAAAGGATAAAGGTGACGGACGCTCTCGGACGCGTCACATCAGAAGCCGTATACGCTCTTTATTCCTCTCCTCTGTATAACTCGGCGGCGATGGACGGGATCGCAGTCGTATCGTCTTCGACAGAGGGGGCGTCGGAGTCTTCACCTGTGACGCTCAGGGAAGGAGAGGACTTCACAGCAGTCGACACAGGCGATCCGGTCAGGAAGCCGTACGATGCAGTCATCATGGCAGAGGATATCCAGGAGAATGAAGAAGGGGCGGTCATACGAGCTGCGGCGCCGGCGTGGCAGCATGTAAGGCCTGTCGGAGAGGATATCGTGGCCGGCGAGATGATACTGACAAGGTGCCACAGGATACGCCCGATAGATATCGGGGTCCTGCTCTCCGGAGGCGTGACGGAGATATCCGTTTTCGCGCAGCCGAAAGTCGGCATCATACCGACGGGCACAGAGATAGTCGAGCCTTATGAGGATCCTGAGGAGGGAGACATCATAGAGTCGAACTCAAGGATGTTCGAGGCCATGGTAAAAGAGCAGGGAGGCATCCCGAAGAGATACGGCATAGTTCCGGATGATTACGAACTCATAAAAAAGAGCGTGCTCAGGGCTCTTGATGAGAACGACATGGTCATAGTCAACGCGGGCTCGAGCGCGGGCACTGAAGACTATACCGTGCACGTACTGAGAGAGATCGGAGAGGTATTCGTGCACGGAGTCGCCATGAAGCCGGGCAAGCCGGTCATACTCGCAAAGGCGTGCGGCAAGCCTGTCATCGGCGTACCGGGCTATCCGGTGTCGGCTTATCTTGCAGTCGAAAATTTCGTTTATCCGGTGCTCAGGAGCTTTAGCGGCATGAAGGGAAGCTCCGGAAGAAAGATCAGGGCGGTACTGTCAAGAAGGCTCGTGTCATCCCTGAAGCACAGAGAATATGTGCGCGTAAGAGTCGGCAAAGTAGGCGACAGATACGTATGCGCTCCTCTTGCAAGAGGAGCCGGCGCTGCGATGAGCATGGTAAGAGCAGACGGTTTCTGCGTCATACCGCAGGAAGCGGAAGGATACGAAGCGGGAGAGACGGTCGATGTCATATTGTTCCGCACGGCCGAAGAGATCGACAGGACAATAGTGTGCACGGGAAGCCACGACATGCTGCTCGATGTCATATCCGATCTGATGTCCGGCGAGGCAGAGGGCATAAGGCTGTCGAGCACACACATCGGAAGCCTCGGAGGCCTCATGGCGCTTCAGAGGGGCGAGGCGCACATATCTCCGTCTCACCTTCTTGATGAGGAGACAGGCATATACAATGAATCGTATATACGTTCTGTCTTCCCGGGCGAGGAGATGCTGCTGCTCAAGGGCGTCAGAAGGATACAGGGCCTGATGACGGCAAAGGGCAACCCTCTCGGCATCAGAGGCATCGAAGACCTCAAAAGGGTAAGGTTCGTCAACAGGCAGAGAGGCGCGGGCACCCGGGTACTGCTCGACTACAAACTGAAACAGGCCGGAATAAGCCCGGAGGATGTCGACGGATATGACGCTGAGGCGGCGACGCACATGGCGGTCGCGGCGCAGGTCGCGGGAGGCGAAGCCGACTGCGGCATGGGGGTTTATTCGGCGGCTCATGCGATGGGACTCGACTTCATACCTGTGGGCGAAGAGGAATACGATTTCGTCATGAGACCGGATACTCTCGACATGCCGGAGATGAAGTGCTTTATCAGGCTCCTCGGAAGCGATGAGTTCAGGGCAAAACTCGATGAGCTCGGAGGATATTCGCTCGAAGGATCGGGAGAGATCATAAATATAAAATGACAGGGCTCGGATGATGCTCTCATGCAGCCGGGGAATGCTCCGGCTGTTTTAATTGAAGCGTTTTTAATGTACAATTACAGTGAATAAAACAGCGGCATCAGACCGCAAGAAGAGGCAGGAATGAGTTATCTGGACAACATAAGAAACTTCAGCATCATAGCGCACATAGACCACGGCAAGTCCACTCTGGCCGACAGGCTCATAGAGAAGACGGGACTCGTCGAGGCGCGCGACATGAAGGAGCAGTACCTCGACAACATGGACATAGAGCGTGAGAGAGGCATCACGATAAAGCTCCAGACCACGAGGCTGCTGTACAAGGCGAAGGACGGCAAGGAGTACATACTTAACCTCATCGACACTCCGGGACATGTGGACTTCAACTACGAGGTATCAAGGTCGCTGGCCGCCTGCGACGGGGCGGTCCTTGTCGTGGACGCGACGCAGGGCGTCGAGGCGCAGACCCTCGGAAACGTCTATCTTGCCCTGGACGAGGA
>CADBFL010000016.1:15393-17670 GCA_902793875.1 uncultured Eubacteriales bacterium
GAGATGCTCGAAAAGCTCGTCGAGGTCATACCTCCTCCCGAGGGCGATCCCGACGGGAAGCTCAAGGCCCTCATATTCGACTCATACTACGACAGCTATAAGGGCGTCGTCATATACACCCGCATATTCGACGGCAGGGTGAAGCGCGGCGACACCATACGCATGATGAACACCGGCAAGAACTACGAGGTGACCGAGGTAGGCTACTGCATACCGGGAATGCGTCCTTCAGACGAGCTCAAGGCAGGCGAGGTCGGATACATATGCGGCAGCATCAAGCAGGTCGCGGACGCGAGGGTCGGCGACACAATCACTCTCGCATCAGCCCCGGCCGATCAGGCGCTGAAGGGATACAAGAAGGCCCAGTCGATGGTATACTGCGGCATCTTCCCGGCGGAGGGCGAAAAGTACGAGAACGTAAAGGACGCTCTCGAAAAGCTTCAGGTGAACGACGCAGCCTTCAACTTCGAGCCCGAGAACTCGGCTGCTCTCGGCTACGGATTCAGATGCGGATTCCTGGGGCTCCTGCACATGGACGTCATAACCGAAAGGCTCGCGAGGGAGTTCGATCTCGATGTCATAACGACGCTCCCTTCGGTCGTATATAAGGTGGTCATGAAGGACGGAAGGGTGCTCGAGATACAGAACCCGTCCAACCTGCCCGACCCGATAGAGATATCCCACATAGAAGAGCCTATAGTCAAGGCCGACATCATGACTCCGAACGACTACGTCGGCAGCATCATGACGCTCTGCCAGGCGAGGCGCGGCAACATGATACACATGGAGTATCTCACCAAGACGAGGGTGCAGCTGCACTATGAGATACCTCTGAACGAGGTCATTTACGACTTCTTCGACGCTCTGAAGTCGAGGACCAGAGGCTACGCTTCGCTCGATTACGAGTTCCTCAGATACCAGCCGGCAAAGCTGGTGAAGCTCGACATCCTTCTCAACCGCGAGAAGATAGACGCTCTTTCGACCATAGTGCCTGAAGAGGAGGCCATGGCGAAGGGCAGGGGCATATGCGAGAAGCTCAAGGACATAATCCCGAGGCATCAGTTCGAGGTGCCGATACAGGCAGCCATAGGACAGAAGATAATCGCCAGGGAGACCGTAAGAGCGTACAGAAAGGACGTTCTCGCCAAGTGCTACGGCGGCGACGTCTCGCGTAAAAAGAAGCTGCTCGAAAAACAGAAGGCGGGCAAGAAGAGGATGCGCCAGTTCGGCACTGTCACTGTGCCGCAGGAGGCGTTCACCGAGGTCCTCAAGCTCGATGACAGCAGCAGGTAGAGCGGCCATGAAGAGAGGGATATACATCCACATGCCTTTCTGCGTGCAGAAGTGCAGATACTGCGCGTTCCTTTCGTTCGACGCGGAGAACTCGCCGAGAAGGGAGTACATGGAGGCCCTTTGCGAAGAGATACGGATCAGGTCGGCCGCAGACGATGCCTGCGGAGCCGCATGCGGTCCGGTGAGCAGCGTATACATCGGGGGAGGCACGCCTTCCGTCATGGACATATCGCAGCTTTCGGAGATGGTGAAGCTTCTCAGAAGATCCTACGACATCACGCCTGACGCCGAGTTCACGCTCGAGGCGAACCCGGCGACGCTCGGGCGGAAGGACGGAGTGACGCTCGCGAAGCTCCAGGCGTATAAGTTCATGGGCGTGAACCGCATTTCGATGGGCGTGCAGTCCATGGACAACGACAGGCTGCATTTTCTGGGGCGCATACATACTCCGGAGAACGTAAGGCGCGACATGGAGCTCATAAGAAAAAAGGGCTTCGACAACGTAAGCCTCGATCTCATCTTCTCCGTGCCGGGGCAGACGACGGCCGACGCTCTTTGCGACCTTGAGAAGGTGCTTGAGCTCGGGCCCGAACACATATCCTGCTACAGCCTGCAGATCGAGGAGGGCACGCCCTTCGGCGAGATGGCCGCAGCGGGAGAACTCACGGAGGTGCCCGATGAAGAGGACAGGAGGACCTATCATGAGATATGCAGGGTCCTCGGGGAAGCCGGATACGAGCACTACGAGATAAGCAATTTCGCAAAGCCGGGATACAGGGCGAAGCACAACAGCCTCTACTGGAACATGGACGACTATATCGCTTTCGGTCTGGGGGCGAGCGGCTTTGCCGGCGGCGTGAGGTATAAGAACACCGAAGACCTCGGAGAGTACATCGCTCTTCTGAAAGAGGGCAGGCTCCCGACAGCCGAAGAGCATGTGAACACGGCGTTCGACAATATAAGCGAGGCGGTGTTCACGGGCCT
>CADBFL010000017.1:0-2164 GCA_902793875.1 uncultured Eubacteriales bacterium
CATTATCCTGTAAGGCTCGTTCGTTCCCTTGGTTACAAGGTCGTCTATGAGCACGCCGATGTACGCCTGGTCGCGCCTGAGCACAAGCGGGGACATGCCCTTCAGCTTTCTGACTGCATTTATCCCGGCAATGAGTCCCTGCGCCGCAGCCTCCTCGTAGCCCGAGCTCCCGTTGAACTGGCCGGCGCAGAAAAATCCATCCATTAGCTTGCTCTCGAGGCTCGGCCTGAGAGACAGCGGATCGACGCAGTCATACTCAATGGCATAAGCGGGGCTCAGGATCTCGGCGTGCTCGAGTCCCGGGATGGTCGCATAAAAAGCTCTCTGCACATCCACCGGAAGACTTGAGCTCATGCCCTGTATGTACATAAGCTCGGTCTCAGTGCCCTCCGGTTCGACGAAGAGCTGATGCCTTTTTCTGTCCTTGAATCGCGATACTTTGTCTCCCTGTATGTACATAAGCTCGGTCTCAGTGCCCTCCGGTTCGACGAAGAGCTGATGCCTTTTTCTGTCCTTGAATCGCGATACTTTGTCTTCGATGGACGGACAGTACCTCGGGCCCACTCCGACGATGTTTCCGGAGTACATGGCCGACTTTTCTATGTTGTCCAGTATTATCCTGTGAGTCTCTTCGTTCGTATACGAAAGCCAGCAGGATATCTGGTCGATATCGTATTCCTTGTCTTCGTTCATGAAGCTGAATGGGACTATCTTCTCATCGCCGCGCTGCTCGCTCATCTTATCGTAGTCGAGAGTGTCGCGGTGCATGCGCGCCGGCGTCCCCGTCTTGAAGCGGCGTATCGGAAAACCCAGCTCAACGAGATTCGCGGTAAGCTCGGTCGCCGGTCTCAGTCCTGCGGGACCTGAGACAGTGATGTTATCCCCGATGAATATCTTCCCTCCCAGGAACGTGCCTGTGCATATGATCACGGCTTTGCAGGCATATTCGCCGCCTGAAGCAGTCCTGACCCCGGCGATCCTTTTTCCGCCGGCACCTTCTCTTTCAGTATCGCAGGCATGTCCGGTCAGCAGCTCCGTTACTTCGTCTTCGACAATATCAAGGCCTTCCTGCGCCCTGATCGTCATGAGCATCTCCTGATGATACTTTTCCTTGTCAGCCTGCGCCCTGAGAGAATGGACAGCAGGGCCCTTTGAAGTGTTGAGCATCCTGGACTGTATGAAGGTCTTATCTATGTTGAGACCCATCTCTCCTCCGAGGGCGTCGATCTCCCTGACGAGATGACCCTTGCCCGTGCCTCCGATCGAAGGATTGCACGGCATCATCGCAACAGACTCGATATCCGTGCAGAGCATGGCCGTCTTCATTCCCATGCGCGCGCAAACGAGCCCGGCTTCGCATCCCGCGTGCCCGGCTCCTATGACAATGATATCGTAAGTGTCTCTGAATCCGTTTTCTTCCAAATCCTTATTGCTTCATTATCCCGATGCGCGGCTCCGGCCGCCAGGCAATCTACTTTCCGAGGCAGAATTTGCTGAACACCGTATCGAGCACCTCGTCTCCGACTTCCTCTCCGATGATCCTGCCGAGTTTTTCGTATGCGTAGTGCGCGGACAGCTCGGCGACTTCGACCGGCTCTCCGTTCTGAAGCAGGCCTATCGCCTCGTCGAGATCTCCCGATGCGCTCCTCAGTAGATGCACATGTCTCTGGTTCGTCACTATATTTGACTCGCGGGCGTTGATGCTGCCGAGATCAAAGATCTCTCCGATCGCTTCGGATATCTTCGACGCCGCTTCAACTGCCCCGCTGCCGAGAAGTGAGGTGGTTATGATCCTGACTCCCGGAAGTTTCGACAGCACAGATTCCTCCGTGACAGTCCTTCCGAGGTCTTCCTTGTTTATGACGACCAGCATGTGCTCGGTGTTCATGCCCTCTATGAAGCCGAGGACTTTATCGTCTTCTTCGTCAAGCTGCTGGCTTCCGTCGAGCACCAGAATAAGAAGGTCCGCGCCCGCGATGGCCTGTCTGGTCCTTTCGATCCCGATCTTCTCGACTTTGTCGTCGGAGTCGCGAAGGCCTGCAGTATCTATGAGAACGATAGGCACTCCTCCAAGCGAAGCGCTTTCTTCAACGGTGTCGCGGGTCGTGCCCGGCACATCGGTAACTATGACTCTGCCTTCGCCGAGTATGGCGTTCATCAGCGA
>CADBFL010000017.1:2228-17000 GCA_902793875.1 uncultured Eubacteriales bacterium
TGTATCCACCTGAGCTGACTTATGATATCGCGGTAAGCTCCGCTCCCCGCGTCATAGTCACTGTCGTAGTCCTCGTCAGGGTAGTCTATGTCCACGGCCATCTGGGCAAGCGTATCGAGCAGATCGCTTCTGATGCTTCTTATCGCATCACTCAGCCGCCCTTCCCTCTGGCCTTCTGCTATCTCGAGCGAAAGATCGGATTTAGCCTTTATGATGTCTATCACGGCCTCTGCCTGAGAAAGATCCATCTTTCCGTTCATGAAAGCGAGCCTGGTGAATTCGCCAGGATCCGCCATGCGCACTGCAAGGGTCTCAGGGTCGGTCTCTGTCTGATGTGTCAGTTTTCCGTCAAGAGCAAGGACAGCCGCAAGGATCGACTTGAGCGAAACGTTGCTGCCGTGCCCCTGTATCTCGAGCATGTCCTCTCCCGTATATGAGGCAGGCTCCTTCATGAAAATGAAAACGGCCTCATCGATAACATCAGCATCGCTGTCCGAGCTGTCTCTTACGACCCTGCCGGCGTAGGCATGACGTGGCTCGATCTCAGACGGGCAGTCCTTCATGAGCTTTCTCATGATGCCCTCGCTCGCAGGTCCGCTGACCCTCACTATCCCTATGCCGCCCTCTCCCGTCGCCGTCGATATGGCCGCTATGGTATCTGCCATCGTGTATCTCCGTTTCTTCGTCTGCATGCTCCTTCGCCGAAAAAGCAGGGAGCCCGTTTACGCGTGTCTGTAATTGTATCACAATCTGCACATTGCTGTCGCAATCGGTAAACAATATGTAGTAGAATAACAGTGTAGGTAAACTGCAGAACAAACGAAAAAAAGGAGCGATTCTAATGGAGACTAAAGATATTCTGAAATTTTGCGATCACACTCTTCTCGCGCAGTCCGCGACATGGGAAGACATCAAAGCGCTCATAGACGACGGAATGAAATATGAGACGGCAAGCGTCTGCATCCCGCCTTCATATGTCGCGCAGGCAAAAGAGTACTCGGGCGGAAGGCTCCCTGTATGCACCGTCATAGGTTTCCCGAACGGCTATAACACGACAGCGGTAAAGGCTTTCGAGACCAGCGACGCTCTCGACAACGGAGCGGACGAGATCGACATGGTAGTCAACATCGGCTGGGTCAAGGACAAAAAGTGGGAAGACATCGAAGAAGAGATCCGCGTGCTCAAGGACATCTGTGATGATCACATCCTCAAGGTCATCATCGAGACATGCATGCTGACTGAAGAGGAGAAGGTAAAGCTCTGTGAGATAGTGACTCTCGCGGGCGCTGACTACATCAAGACTTCGACAGGCTTCGGAGGCGGAGGCGCTACACTTGACGATGTAAAGCTTATGGTAAAGAACGTCGGTGAGGGAGTAAAAGTAAAAGCTTCCGGAGGCATCAGCGGACTCGAGGACGCGGCCGAATTCCTCAGGATCGGAGCGCAGCGCCTCGGAACCAGCAAGGTCGTGAAGGCCGCAAAAGCCGCAGAAGAAAAATAGAATAAGCATAGTATAAAAATATTGCAAAACATGTAAACATATTACAAAGGAGCGCAACATGGTAGATTACACAGAAGGCGGCGGCTATCAGTATCACGTAGGACTGAAGCCGGGCGATGTGGGTGAATACGTCATCCTTCCGGGAGATCCTCACAGGGTCCCTAAGATCGCGGCATATTTCGACGATGCTGAAAAGATCGCCGACAGCCGTGAGTATGTTACTTACACAGGCTATCTCGACGGCGTCAAGGTAAGCTGCACGAGTACCGGAGTGGGCGGACCGTCAGCATCGATCGCCCTTGAAGAGGTCGCGAACGTAGGAGGCAAGACTTTCATAAGAGTCGGCACATGCGGCGGCATGGACATCGACGTCAAGGGCGGCGACATCGTAGTCGCGACAGGAGCTGTCCGCATGGACGGCACTTCAAAGGAGTACGCCCCTATCGAATACCCGGCTGTACCGGACGTGGATGTAGCGGCATCTCTTGTAAGCGCAGCGCGCAAACTGGGCTACCCGTTCCATCAGGGAGTCGTCCAGTGCAAGGACGCCTTCTACGGACAGCACATGCCTGAGGCTCTTCCTAACAGCTACGAGCTTCTGAACAAGTGGGAAGCATGGCTGCGCCTCGGCTGCAAGGCCTCTGAGATGGAGTCGGCGACGCTCTTCATCGTCGGAGCATACCGCAGAGTGAGGGTCGGCTCCGTATTCCTGGTCGTGGCCAATCAGGAAAGAGACAAGGCCGGACTTCCGAACCCGCAGGAGCACGACACGGACAAGGCCATCAGAGTCGCGATCGAAGCGATCCGCATGATGATCAGAGACGACAAAGAGAGGGCAGGTAAATAAGATGGGAAAAAGAGTATTCTGGATAGTCCTCGACAGCGCGGGAATAGGCGGAGCTCCGGACGCCGCCGAGTTCGGTGATGCGGGGGCGGACACCTTCGGCACCTGCTACAGGAGCGGAAAACTGAAAGTGCCTTTCATGGAGATGATGGGCCTGAAAAACATAGCGGGCACTTCATTCCATGACCCGAAGAAAAAGGTCGAGGGATGTTTCTGCCGCATGCACGAAAAGTCGCGCGGCAAGGACACGACGGTAGGTCACTGGGAGATGGCCGGCATGGTATCTCCGAAGCCTCTTCCTACATATCCGGAAGGCTTCCCTCAGGAGATACTCGACAGGCTCAGCGAGGCGACAGGCAGAGGCATACTCTGCAACCTGCCTTACTCGGGCACCGATGTCATCAGGGACTACGGAAAGCAGCACTGCGAGACAGGCGACCTGATCGTATACACCAGCGCCGACAGCGTTCTGCAGATCGCGGCGCACGAGGATGTCGTTCCTATCGAAGAGCTCTACGATATCTGTCACAAGGCCAGGGATATCATGCAGGGCGAGCACGGCGTAGGACGGATAATCGCAAGACCGTTCGAGGGCGAGTGGCCTTACAAAAGGACGGTGAGACGGCACGACTTCAGTCTGCAGCCTCCGCGCGAGACCGTGCTCGACGCGCTCAAGGCGGAAGGCCTGATGAGCATAGGCGTCGGCAAGATATACGATATCTTCGCCGGCAAAAGCGTGATGTTCAGCTACTCCAACAACGGCAACGTTGCCAACATGGAGAGGACCATCGACATAGCGGACGCGGCCTTCGAAGGGCTCTGCTACGTGAACCTCGTGGATACCGACATGATATACGGTCACAGGAGAGACATCCTCGGTTATACCGAAGCTCTCAGCACGGCCGACAGGCAGTTCGGCGAGCTCATGGAGAAGATGCAGCCTGAAGACATGCTGATGGTGACAGCTGACCACGGATGCGATCCGGGCTACAGCGGAACGGACCACACAAGAGAGGACGTCATGTGCCTCATCTGGGGACCGTCGCTGAAGAAAGGCGTCGACCTGGGAACGAGAGATACCTTCGCCGACATGGCTGCCACGATAGCCGACTACTTCGGACTCGGATACCGCGGCGACGGAGCATCGTTCCTGAGCGAGATAACAGAGTAAAGATCAAAACACTGCCGCAATGGTGTAAAAGCAACAGGAATCAGACGGAAATTACACAGTAAAAGGCGGGTGCCGTGAAGCATCCGCCTTTTGAAATGCAGTTATCCGTACCGGATCCGGATCTATCTCATTCCCTTGTCGTACGGTATGCCCTCTGCCTTCGGAGCCTTGGACGACTTGGATGTGAACGCCAGGACGATCAGCGATATGATGTAAGGCAGCATGTTGTATACCGTGCCCGGTATATTCAGGGCTGCCAGGAATCCGATGCCCGTGTATACGTTCGACAGCGCGCGGAAGAGTCCGAAAAGGAGAGCCGCGCCTGCGATCCTGGTCGGGTTCCACTGACCGAAGATCATTACGGCAAGAGCGAGGAAACCGAAGCCGGCAACGCCGATCTCGAACTTCCACTCGGATACTCCGGCCGTGATGTACACGATGCCGCCGAGTCCGCCGAGGAATCCGGAGATCAGAACGCCCGCCCAGCGCATCCTGTATACGTTGATGCCGACGGAGTCAGCTGCCTGAGGATTCTCGCCGCAGGCCTGCAGCCTGAGTCCGAATCTGGTCTTGTAAAGCACTATGTACGAAACGATCAGCAGCACTACTGCCATGACCATGAACCAGTTGAATTCGAACTTGCCGAAGTATTTCAGGAACGCCTGCTTTTCTTCGATATACGCGATCGCAGTGGATACGTTATCAGGATTTATCGATGTGTTCATCGCTCTGACAAATACCGTGGCGCCTGCAGTGGCAAGCAGGTTCATGGCCGTACCGATAAGAGTCTGGTCCGCCTTGAAGTTGATGCTTGCAACGGCGAGCAGGCAGCTGAACAGCATGCCGAGCAGCACTGCCGCGAGTGTAGTCGCAATAACGATCAGGAACGGCGAGGTCCCAGGAGGCAGGAAGAACATGGTCACGGCTCCTCCGAGAGCTCCCATTACCATTATGCCTTCAAGACCCAGGTTTATGACGCCCGAGTGTTCAGAGAAGCATCCGCCGAGCGCCACCAGGCACAGAACCGAGGCGAATATAATAGTGTATTGAAGCAATAATACCATTACTTGTCACCTCCTTCTTTCCCGGCTGCAGCCGTATCGATGACTTTGCCGTCGACCTTCGATATCTCTCTCGTTTCTTTCTTTCTGATCCAGTTGTTGAGCGCATACTTGAAGAAGAGCACGAATCCGCACAGATAGATGATGATCGATGAGATCAGCTCAGATATCTGCGAAGGATATACCGACTTGTCGATGAGCGCTCCTCCGTCCGTGATGGACTGGATGAAGAAGGAAGCGAAGATCGTCCCGATCGGATGCAGTCCTCCGAGGAATGTGGCAGCGATGCCGTTGAATCCCATTACAGGCACCGAGGACTGTGTCGTCGACCATTCCTGATATCCCGTGAGGAAGAGGAATGCTGCTCCGACGCCTGCGAGAGCTCCGCCGATAGCGAGAGTCACGATGATGTTCTGCTTTTCCTTCATGCCGGCGTACTTCGCCGCTTCCTTGTTGAAACCGGTAGCCTTGAGCTCGTATCCGAATTTCGTCTTGTTCAGTATGACCCAGATAAGGACAGCGAAAAGTATCGAAAGCGGTATAGCGAGTGTGACCGTCTTGTTGTGCGCAAACAGCGCTTCCAGTCCGGCCGACGGGATCAGCGCGCCGCTGTTCTTCGATGAAAGCTTCATTGTGTACGGGCTGGTCGGGTCCTTTACTCTGGTAAGGATCATGTTAGTCAGATAGAGAATGATCCAGTTGAGCATGATGCCCGATATTACCTCGTTAACATTGCGGTATGCCTTGAGGAATCCCGAGATGGAACCCACGAGCGCTCCGGCGACGGCCGCGAGCAGCAGGCATACGATCCAGTTACAGTTCCATGCGAGTGCTGCGTAAAGACCGATGCATGCGCCTGCCTCATACTGGCCCGGGGCTCCGATGTTAAAGAGTCCGACCTTGTAGCAGAAGCAGATCGAAAGCGCGCACATGAGAAGCGGCGCAGTCTTGGCGAGCGTATTTCCGAGAGCCTTGGCTCTGGCCATGGAGCTCGCTCTGGTCAGGAAGTTCAGGATGATGGTCTTGATGGCCTCACCTGCCCCGACCGGATTGATGATCAGCAGCACGATGTATCCGATCAGCAGTCCGAGTATGATACATACCACGGAGGTAAGTATCGCCTGGAAGGACGGATTCTTGATGAGACTTTTCTTCTCTTCCATTATGCTTCCTCCTTCCTTTCTGCTTTCTCAGCGCCGACGTTTCTCTTGGCGCCCGCCATGTAGAGACCGAGCTCTTCGACCGTTGTCTTTTTCGGATCGAGTTCTCCGACGATCTCTCCCTCGTACATCACGAGTATCCTGTCAGGAACGTTCATGACCTCTTCGAGCTCGAGCGATACCAGCAGGACCGCGCGTCCGTTGTCGCGCTCTGCGATCAGCTGCTTATGGACTCCCTCGATGGCTCCGACGTCCAGTCCTCTTGTCGGCTGGACTGCCACGAGCAGCTTGTGATCCTTGTCGACTTCACGGGCGATGATGGCTTTCTGCTGGTTTCCTCCGGACATCGAGCGGGCGATGGTCACAGGACCCTGTCCCGATCTTACGTCGTACTCGGCCTCGAGCTTTTCGGAGTACTCCCTGATCTCCTTCCTCTTGAGGAATCCCGCGCCTGATGTGAACTGAGGCTGGTAGTACCTCTGAAGGATCATGTTGTACTCGAGAGGATAGTCGAGAACGAGTCCGTGTTTGTGCCTGTCTTCAGGGATATGGCTCATCTCTTTGCTTCTCGAGCGTATGCTCGCGTTTGAGATGTCCTTGCCGCAGAGAGTGATCTTTCCGCTGACAAGAGGCTCCATGCCGGTGAGTCCGTACACGAACTCGGTCTGGCCGTTGCCGTCGATGCCGGCGATGCACACGATCTCTCCCTCCTTGACCTCCAGGCTGACATCCTTTACCGCGTTGTTGGAATGTACCTTCGACGCGACTGTCATGTCCTCTATTTTGAGGATGGTATCTCCCGTCTTCGCAGGCTCCTTTTCGACGACCATGTTTACGTCACGGCCTACCATCATGCGGCTCATCTCCTCCTTGGAAGTATCAGCGACATCAACGGTGCCGATGTACTTGCCGCGTCGCAGAACGGATACTCTGTCGGCCACGGCCTTGATCTCGTTCAGCTTGTGCGTGATGAAGAGGATCGACTTGCCCTCGGCTCTCAGATTCCGCATGATCTCCATGAGCTCCTCGATCTCCTGCGGCGTGAGCACAGCAGTAGGTTCGTCGAAAATGAGGATCTCGTTGTCACGGTAGAGCATCTTGAGGATCTCAGTCCTCTGCTGCATTCCGACCGTGATGTCCTCAATCTTCGCATCGGGATCGACCTGAAGTCCGTATTTGTCGGACAGCGCAAGTACTTTTTCACGGGCTTCGTCCATCTGGAGCAAGCCGCCCTTTGTGGACTCGACTCCGAGGATGATGTTCTCGAGGACCGTGAAGCACTGCACGAGTTTGAAGTGCTGGTGTACCATACCGATGCCCAGGTCGTTGGCATCGTTAGGGTCGTTGATCTTTACCTCTTTGCCGTCCTTTTTGATCACGCCTTCCTCGGCCTGATACAGACCGAACAGGACGGACATAAGAGTGGATTTACCGGCACCATTCTCCCCAAGCAAGGCGTGTATCTCGCCTCTTCTGAGCTGCAACGTTATGTTGTCGTTAGCGATGATGCCGGGGAATCGCTTGGTGATGTTCACCATTTCTATGGCATAAGGTGCATCCATAATACGTATTCCTCCGTCTTTATGATCAGTGCTAAAATATACATATTCATTATACAGAAAATGGTAACAATAAAAAAGGCGAATCCTTGCGGAATCGCCCTTTTGTTTTAAACGTTTTAAAACCTGAGCATCAGCTTACTTGATGGCTCCCTGATCGTCTACCTTGATGACCTTCGTCTCAGGGATCTTGTCTATGTCGCTCGAAACAGTTCTTGTTCCGTCATAGAGCTCCTTGACGAGTGTGTTGTAGTCTTCAGCAGTGAATCCGTCGCCGAACTGAGTGGATTCAGGCAGCTGTACATAGTTCTCAGACGGGTTCTCGGAAACGAGACCGAGGTTCTGGATCTGTCCTGCATATGAATCCCACTCGCCTGCGTTGATAGCTCTGAGCAGTGTGTTGACCGTAGCGGCAAGACCCTTCATGGCCGAAGTAACTGTCATGCCGTCACCGTACTGTCCGTCGATGATATCCTTCTGGTCAACGTCAACGCCGATGACCTTGCCGCCTGCCTTCTTGGCAGCCTCTCCGGCAGAGCTGTAGATCGAGCCGCCGCATGCGAATACGCACTCGGTGCCTGCGCCGTACCATGTGTCCATTACAGCTGTGATATCAGCATTTCCGGCAAATGCGTTTCCGTAGATGTACTTGAGCTCTACGTCAGTCTTGCCGAGCTCTTCAGCAGCAGCGTCAGCGCCCTGAACGTATCCGTGTCCGTATCTCTGTACGGCAGGCACTGCCATTCCGCCGAGGAATCCGAGCTTGGTGTAGCCAAGCTTGACAGCTGCGTAACCGGCCATGTAACCGGCGATCTCTTCCTGATAAACAGCGCTGTAGACGTTCTTTCCGTCAAACTCAACTTCCTTGTCTCCTTCATGAGTAAGGTCATACTCACTTACATCGATAGCCACGAACTTGACATCAGGATAAGTCGGAGCTACCTCGCGGATAGCAGGCGCGAACGCGTATCCCGGCATTACGATAACGTTGTAGCCTTCTTCGATAGCCTCTTCGATCGAGGAAACACGGTCAGCGTCAGCGTCGGATGCAGGCTTCTTGTAAGTGAATTCGATGTTGTTCTCATCGCAGAATGCCTTGCAAGCCTCATAAGTTGTCTGGTTGAATGACTGGTCAGTGATATCACCATAGTCTGTTACCATTGCGACCTTCATGGTGCCGTCATCTGACGAGCCGCTGTTTCCGCCCCCGCATGCGGCAAATGAGAATACCATCAGCGCAGCGAGGAGCACTACAATAAATTTCTTCATCATAACCCTCCTAAAGTACTTTAGAGTGATAATGGTTTTTATCGGGATCCGTCGATCCCCGCTGTGCCTATTATACTATATGCGATGTAAAAAATAGAATATATTAATCTTTTTTTTTGAGCATTGCAGACTAATTGTCAACTAAATAGTAATTGCAGTCAGCACGCGGCTTCCTTCGTATCAGGCCGCATATGTTGACGCAAATCCACATGATTATCTCATTCTTGCTTCAACATCTTACTAAAGCGGACGTTTATAATGTATTATATGTGTATATATAAAGGAGAACGGAAATGGCAAAGCTGTATTTCAAGTACGGAGCGATGGGATCTTCGAAATCCGCGCAGGCGCTCATCACCAAGTTCAACTACGAAGAAAAAGGGATGAGCGTGTGGCTCATAAAGCCGGGCACGGACACCCGCGACGGCGCGGACATCATAAAGAGCCGCATCGGTCTTTCCCAGCGCGCTCAGGTCATAGGGCCGGATGAAAGCATAATAAAGGCTTATGAAGAGGCCGGAAACTACGATGTGATCATCGCAGACGAGGCCCAGTTCATGTCGCCTGAGCAGATAGACGAGCTGCGTACACTCGTGGATGATGAGGATCTGCCGGTCCTCTGCTTCGGCCTCAGAACCGACTTCAGGACCCGTTTCTTCCCGGGATCGCGCAGACTCATGGAAATCGCGGATTCGATCACTGAGATAAAGACTATCTGCGAATGCGGACGCAAGGCCACGGTCAACGCACGTTTCGACGACAGCGGACGCGTCATCACCGAAGGCGACCAGGTAGTGCTCGGCGGAAACGACAGATATACCGCGATGTGCTTCAGATGCTGGAAGGAACGCATCAAAAGTCAGGATTGATATTGCGGATGGTTTCATCCTGAGGTGACATCAATGCAGGATCAGATAAAAAACGAACGCTATGTGGCCGTAGTCGGAGGCGCCAACATAGATATAGGAGGGACTCCTCTCAAACCCCTCATACCCGCCGACTCCAATCCGGGAGATATATCGATTAATTACGGCGGCGTCGGAAGAAACATCGCGCATAATCTCGTGAAACTCGGCGTTCCGGTCAGGCTCATCACGGCGGTGGGCGGCGATGTGCTTGGAGCCGACATGATAGAACACTGCGAAAGCACCGGCATAGATGTCTCTTATGTCCTTCGCATCCCGGACCGCACTTCGTCGATGTATCTTTATATCAACAGCACGGACGGCGACATGGAAATGGCCATAGACCATATGGACATTGCAAGAGAGATCACTCCGGATTATCTCGATTCCATCCGTCCTGTCATACAGGGAGCGATGGCAGTCGTAGCGGATACCAACATAACCGCGGATGCTTTGCTTCACCTGAAGTCCATGTGCAGGTCGCCCCTTTATGTGGATCCTGTTTCGACAGCTCTCGCGGCGAGGATAAAAAACAGTCTTGAAGGCATTGACTGCTTAAAACCGAACAGACTCGAGGCTGAGTATCTTACGGGCATGACAATACAGACCGAAGCCGACTATAAAGCAGCAGCATCCGCCCTGCTCGGCATGGGAGTGCGCCGTGTATTTCTTTCAATGGGAAGCGAGGGCATGATCGCGGCGGATAAAAACAACATGTACATAGTGAGCGTGTGTCCGGCCGATGTCGTATGCACGACGGGAGCGGGCGATTCCGCCATGGCTGCTATAGTCTGGGCATCTGCGGTGATCGCTGACGGCGACTCTCTTGTAACAGCGGCAAAGGCAGCCAGCGCAGCAGCCTCTATGACCGTATCCGTGCCTGATACCAACTGCGCTGAACTTTCACACAGCTCTGTGCTCGATAAAATGACAGTTTCAGACATAAAAGTGCGCAGAATATAAACTGATGGATCAATAAGGAGGAAAGAGAAAAAATGAATAAATATCTGGATATCAATGAAGAAGTAAAGGCTGCTCTCGATGCCGGAAAGCCGGTGGTCGCTCTCGAGTCGACCATCATTTCGCATGGCATGCCTTATCCGCAGAATGTCGAGACCGCTATTAAGGTAGAGCAGATCATAAGAGAGAACGGAGCGGTTCCCGCTACCATCGCCATCATAGGCGGCAGACTCAAAGCGGGACTCACTGCAGACGAGATCGAATATTTCGGAAAGAAGGGTCCTGAGATCAGAAAGGCATCAAGGCGCGACCTCGCCATGCTTTGCGCCAGAGGAGAAGACGGCGCATGCACCGTGACGACCACCATGATGATAGCCCACATGGCCGGCATAAAGATATTCGCTACCGGCGGCATCGGAGGAGTCCACAGAGGAGCAGAGACCACGATGGACATAAGCGCCGACCTCGAAGAGCTGGCAACCACTCCTGTAATGGTAGTCTGCGCCGGATGCAAATCCATACTCGACATAGGACTGACACTCGAATACCTCGAGACAAAAGGAGTTCCTGTGCTCGGCTTCGGCACGGAAGACATGCCTGCATTCTATACTCAGAAGAGCGGCTTCAAGGTAGACTACAAGGTCGACACTCCTGAAGATCTCGCGAATTTCTTCAGGACACATTCCGAACTCGGTCTCAGAGGAGGAGTCCTCGTCACAAATCCTATACCTGATGAATACGCCATGGATCCGGATGTCATAAATCCTGCCATCGACTGCGCTATCGAGGAATGCAACAGACTCGGCATCAAGGGAAAAGAGACAACTCCTTTCCTTCTCGCAAAGGTAAAGGAGATAACCGGAGGCGACAGCCTTGATTCGAACATACAGCTGGTATTCAACAACGCCAGAGTAGCTGCTCTGACTGCAGCCGCAATGTGCAGATAAAAAGGCGCTGAGCGCCTTTTTTTGAAAACATTATATATGAGGAATTATATTGTACGAAAAGAATAAAGAAATAATTAATTATCTGATAGCAGGCATTCTTACCACTATAGTGAGCCTTGCTGTGTATTATGCAAGCGTCCTGACAGTGCTGGATCCTCTTGATCCTTTGCAGCTTCAAATCGCTAATATAATTTCCTGGATTGCAGCGGTATCATTCGCTTACTTCACAAACAGAAAATATGTTTTTGACAGTCATAATCCAAATGTACTGAAGGAATGCTCTGCTTTTTTTGCTTCCAGAATCGGTACACTAATAATGGATATGGGTACTATGTTTCTGTTAGTTTCAGTAATGGGAATCAATGATAAAATTGCAAAACTGATTGTTCAGATAATTGTAACAATTGGTAATTATCTAATAAGTAAACTTTTAGTCTTCAGAAAATAGAATAATTATTATTTAAGTTCTTTTGGATACTATATATCTCGGTCTGCCTTTAATTTCTTCGTAAATCTTGGAAATGTAAAATCCTATGATACCGAGACTGATCATTATAATACTGCTTGTTATACATTGAAAAATAATTACCGTTGTAAATCCCTTAAGAGCAGTTCCGGCAATTTTTTGATAAATCGCTATTATGCTCAGAATGAACGATAGAATAAAAAGAATTCCTCCTAAAAGAGTTACTGCATGAATAGGAGCAGAGGTAAATGAAGTTATGTTGTTTATAGCATATCTTGTCAAACTCCTGGTTGTCCATTTTGTCTCACCATCTTCTCTTTCACGCACATCATATTCAATTTGAGTAGATTTAAATCCAATCCACGATGAAAGAGCTCTGAAAAAAGAATTCTTTTCCGGCATATTTATCAATGCGTTAACAGCCTTTCTGTCAAGAAGTTTATAGTCAGATGCATGTCTGAGGTCAGATCCCGCTGCATCGCTTATTAAATCATAAAAGCATTTCGCAGCAAATGAATGTAATCCGCTTTCCTTTCCTCTATTATTTTTAACACCCTCTACTATTTCGAAACCTGCTTTCCAGAGATTATACATATCCACTATTTTTTCAGGAGGATGCTGCAGATCACAGTCAATAACAACAACACAATCCCCTTTTGATTCAGCAAGTCCTGCATAAATTGCCGACTCTTTACCGAAATTACGTGAGAAAGAAATACCTCGTATATTATTACGTATTTCATGTTGATCAATTATTTCATTCCAGGTGCCATCACTTGAACCATCATCAACAAATAATAATTCAAAAGGTATAGCCTCTCTGTCCAGAATACAGCAAATTGTTTCAGAAGCTTTTTTTATATTATTTTTTTCATTGTATGCAGGAATAACAACAGAAAGCACTATTCTATTCTCCTCAGAATTTTACTATTATTGTTTCATCAACTATTTTTATTGAACCATCGTCAGGATATTCCGGCATCTTTATAACTTCATCATTGTCTTTAAATTCATTGCCATCAACAGTCACCGGATCATATCCACACCAGTTTCTTATATAATAATTCCAGGCATAATCATTTATTATTCCTGATGTAGTGTAATAAGGTAAAATTCTGATTCCCATATCATCCATTTCCCATAGAGACTCATCATACAAAGACTCTTTATTAATAAAAGATACAGGTAATTCATCATTATAACCTTCTGTGCTTTTTATTTGAGTTATCAGAGTGGTGAAATAGCTGATAGCCTCCTGCTGCGCAAAAGCTGCCTTAAAATAACATTTATTATCGAACCTGCAATACATTACAAGAAGTAATATAAGTATGAATGTTGCAAAGTTTTCTATTATCTTCTTATTTTTTACATTTTCTATATTTATCTTATCTACGCACCATATAAACAATAAGAAAGTTGATATTTGAGAGTACACCATTAAAGAGTGAACTTCTGAAGGATCTACCATTACAAATATTAAATTAACAGCTAATGGAAAAATACATAAGATAATAATTGCCATTAAAACTCTATTTTTGTTTTTATTAATTAAAATAGCAACAAGCATAATTACAGTCGCAACGGCAATTAAATAGTATAAGTAAATGATATTATCGGGATACATGTAATTTGTGCTTTCTTTTGTAGGAATAAAAAATTCCCTGTAAGAAAAAAATATTCTCTTAATGTACTCCTTCACACTTACACTGCTGACTGAATAACTTGAGCTATATTCTCCCAGTTCAGCACCTTTATATTTTAAATACAATTTATTAATTAAGAGATATGTTAAGATCGATATTGCTGCATATAATCCTTTTTTTAATACACTCAAAAATAATCTGATGAAGCTTTCTTCATGATTTATTATCACTACATCATGCAAACAATACAGCAATAATATTGATGCAAAATAAGGAAATGTAGCCTGATATATACCTATAGAAGCAGTCATTAATGCAATGCCTGCTATATTTATCCTTATGTCATTCCATTTACATAAAAAAATAACTCCTATTGTTCCCATTAAAAATGATAAAGCATAGTAATGGACCGTAAACATGTATCCAAACATACTTGTAACGACCGGAAACGATATCATTAAAGCCCCTGTAAATCCGCACATCAATTTGTTATCAATATCTATAAGATAGACCAGACAACAGGCTGTTATTGATATGCATATTATTGTTAATCCTCCATTTATTAATGGAATGCTGTAATGACCGTCACCATAAATCAGGACTTCTAAATTTGAAATAATATCCAGCATCCATCTTCCTGATTTATATGTTGCACCTACACCAAAAAGAGCGCATGCATCATCGTGAAATGAGAATTTATTAAATAATCCCATTCCCTGTGAAACAACGCCTATTAAAAACGTAGTAAAAAAAGTTACTATATATTTTGATTTCTTTAAAATTTCATTCATTTTAATTAATCAGTTCATTCTTATAGGAAGTATGAGATATGTATATTTGTCTCCTTTGAGAGGCTTTATGATGGCAGGACTTACGCTGTCCCTGAAGTTGATGCTTATCTCTTCATCCTCTATCACGCTCAGGGCGTCCTTCAGATATTTCGAATTTATTCCTATGTTAAGGTCTTCGCCGTCATTTATTATCTCAACTTTTTCTTCTATGTTGCCCTCTTCATTAAGAGAATTGATATAAATGACATCCTTCTGGATATTGAATCTTATGAGATTGTTGTTCTGGACCGAGGCCAGGAGCGAAGCTCTCTCTGTGCTTCTCAGAAGATCATCTCTTTTTACCCTTATGTTTATGTTTCCTTCTTTGTTCAGTATCCTCTCATAATCTATGAACTTTCCGGAGAATGTATTTATTATTACCTTATTGTTGTCGAATCTGAGGATCACTTTGTTGTCCACTATCTCAAAGCTCATCCTGTCATCTCCGTCATCATC
>CADBFL010000018.1 GCA_902793875.1 uncultured Eubacteriales bacterium
AAGATAGAGATACTGCACCTTCCTACGCCGCTCGAGCGCCTCGCCAACGTATCTGAGGATCTCGGCGTGAACGTATGGTGCAAAAGGGACGATCTGACAAACCTTGCCACGGGAGGCAACAAGCTCAGAAAGCTCGAGTACTTTCTGAAGGACGCTCTCGATCAGGGAGCCACGATGCTCATCACCGAGGGAGGCGCCCAGACGAACCACGGCAGGCTCACAGCTGCTGTCGCGGCCAAATACGGCCTTAAGTCGGCGATCATAACGGCCGATGAATATCCGGGCGAGATCAGCGCCAACCTGCTGATCGACGGGATGCTGGGCTGCAATGTCCATTTTGTGAAGGACATGGAGACCGGCAGGCAGAAGATCATCGACAGGTACGAGGCTGAAGGCGAAAAGGTATACTATGTGCCGATGGGAGGCTCGAACGAGCTCGGAATACTCGGCTATGCGGAGTGCGCGGCGGAGCTCGACAGGCAGGCGAAGGAGGCGGGCATCCCCGAGGCGTCCGTATACGTCACCATCGGCAGCATGGCCACATACGTCGGGCTTCTGATCGGGTTCAGGGAATGCGGATCGAAGCTCAGTCTCACCGGAGTGAACGTTCTTCCGTACGGAGAGGCCGGCCATGAGGACGAAGAGCTTCTCAGAGCGCTCGAAGACTACTGCGCGCGGATAGATAAGTTCTACGGCAGGGATTTCGGGATCACGAGAGACGACTTTCATTTCACCACGGCGTACATCCACGGGGCGTACAACAACGCCGTTACCGAGGTAAGGGACGTCATGTATTACCTGGCAAGGAAGGAAGCGATCATTATTGATCCGTGCTATACGGGAAAGACCTTCGAGGCCATCGTGGACGGCGCGAAAAGCGGAGCCATAGCGAAGGGCTCTGATGTCATTTTCATGCACACGGGAGGTCTCCCGGGCATTTATACGAAGCACCACAGGGCCGAGCTCGAAAAAGAGCTCATGCCGTACATGCATACAGAGGATTTTTAGCAGAAGATGTCGAGAACAAACAAAGACGAAGATATTGAAAGAAGACGCGCCAGGGCGAGGCAGAAGGCAGCTGAGGCGAAAGAGCGTCAGGGAAAGGACAGGACGGTAAGAGAGAAGAAGGCGGCCATAGTAAGGGTGAGGCTGCTGGTGATAGCTGTCCTCCTGATATGCCTTATCGCTCTCATACTCAGGGCGGTCTCATATTTCGGAGGAATATCAAAGATCCATCTGACCGATGAAGGCCTGACGCATGCGGAAAAATACAAGGACTGCGTCAAAGTTCACGGGATCGACGTCTCGGAGTTCCAGGACGAGATCAACTGGAAGAAGGTAAAATCCAGCGAGGCGGACTTTGTTTTGGTGCGCGCGGGATTCCGGAAGGGCGAAACGGGCGAGCTCGTGGAAGACGCCGATTTCAAACAGAACATGAAGGGCGCCAACAGGGCGGGCATCATGACCGGCGCGTATTTCTTCTCGCAGGCTCTCAATGAAGAGGAGGCCGTTGAAGAAGCGAGGTACCTGATAGAGCTCGTGGAGCCGTACGATATTGAAATGCCTCTCGCCATAGACTTCGAGCTCATGGACGGCGGAAGGCTCAAGCAGAAGGTCGACGCCGGAGAGATGCCGGCAGCCTCCCATTACCACGACATAGTCGTCGCGTTCTGCGACACCGTCGAGGATGCGGGCTACGAGGCGTGCGTCTACGCCAACTACGACATGCTGACCAACTACATGGATTCGACCATACTCGACGACGAGGAATACATATGGGCCGCGCAGTACGGCGGCAGCTGCGACGTCAGCGGAGATTTCCTGATCTGGCAATGCGCCGAGGACGCGAAGATAGACGGCATCGAAGGCAACGTGGATCACGATATATGGTACATCGATCCGGGCAAGGTCTACCCGACCAGGGCAAAGGGAAAGAAGGACGCCGTCTCGATAGGCGACTGCAAGGTGAGGTTCGGCAAAGACAGCTACAGGCTGGTCAACCACAGGGCGATGCCTAAGGTCCAGGTCACCTGCGAGGGCAAAAAGCTCAGGAAGGGGACCAACTACGAGGTATCCTTCGTGCGAAACGAGACGGAGGGCACCGGGTACGCCATAATCCGCGGCATAGATAATTACAGGGACTGGATAGCGGTCCCGTTCACGATCGAATAGACAGGGGAGACAGATGAGATTCATAAGCTGGAACGTCAACGGCTTCAGGGCCGTGCTCAACAAGGGATTCGAAGAGATATTCAGGGACCTCGACGCCGACTTCTTCTGCCTGCAGGAGACGAAGATGCAGGAAGGCCAGGCAGACTTCCACCCTGACGACTATTTCGAGTACTACAACTGCGCAGAGAGAAAGGGCTATTCGGGCACTGCGATTTTTGTGAAGAAAACAGCCGGAGAGCCTCTCTCGGTCGCGTACGGCATAGAGGGGGAGCACGATGACGAGGGCAGGGTCATAACCCTGGAGTACCCTGAGTTCTATCTGATCTGCTGCTACGTTCCCAACGCGCAGGACGGCCTAAAAAGGATAGACTACCGCTGCGAGTTCGAGGACGCCATGAGGGCCTACATGTCCGCGCTCGACAAAAGGAAGCCGGTCATATACTGCGGGGATCTCAATGTGGCCCATAACGAGATCGATCTCAAGAATCCGGGCCCGAACAGAGGCAACGCGGGTTTTTCCGACGAGGAGAGAGGCAAGATGACGGAGCTGCTCGGAGCCGGGTTCACCGACACATTCAGGCATCTTTATCCGGACACGGTCACCTACTCATGGTGGTCGTACAGGATGAAGGCCAGAGAAAGAAACGCGGGGTGGAGGATAGACTACTTCATCATTTCCGACAGGCTGAGAGACAAGGTGGAGGACGCGGCGATACTGACCGACATATACGGCAGCGACCACTGCCCGGTGGAACTGGACATTGCGTTCTGACAGCATGCAGAACACAGCGGGGATTTATGCAAAAAACATGCATAAATCCCTTGTTTTATCTGAGACGGTATCATATAATAGCGCTTGCGAATTAATGCATTATTTAATGAAAGTGGGGTAAATAACTAATGGCAAACATTAAATCCGCAAAGAAAAGAATCCGCGTTATCGACAAGAAGACAGCAAGAAACACCAGAGTCAAGAACCACATCAAGGAAGCTGAGAAGGCATTCCTCGCTGCGGTAGAATCCGGTGACAAGGCCAAGGCCGAAGAGGCTTTCAGGCACGCTGAGAAGAAGCTCATGCAGGCAGCTGCAAAGGGCACATTCCACAAGAACACTGTCTCCCGTAAGATCGGCAGATTCGAGAGAAAACTGAACGCGCTCGACGCGAAGTAATCTCACCCGTCCCCACACAGCGCATAAGTTAAATGCGTATACAAGCGGAGTGTCTCCCGCTTGTTTTTTTGCGTAAAATTACATATTCAGAGAGATTCTTTTTCTGATAGAATTAAGCAGGAACGGAGAACAAAATGCAGATATAAATTAGGAGAGGGAACTGAGATGGCTAATATCCATGACATTACCAGAGACCGCTGGATGCTTTACGGCCCGCTGTCAGGGAAGGGCTATGACTGGTGGTGGCATTCGATGACGGCAGAGAATGCCGAGACCGGCGAAAAAAAGGCGTTCTACATAGAATTCTTTACCTGCAACCCGGCGCTTGCGGAGGATGAGCCGGTGATCGTATGGAATGATCCTGAGGCGCAGGCGGCAGGAAGGCGGCCTTCATATCTGATGGTCAACGCGGGTTTCTGGGGCGAAGACCACGGACAGCTGCACAGATTCTTCTCGCTCAAAGATGCGGACATCCACGCTGCGGCGCCTTACAGCATCAAGGCGGGCGACTGCAGGTGCAGCGAGGTGCACACGGAAGGCTCGATAAAGGTCACTCCTGAAGAGGCTGCAGCACACCCTGAATGGATGAGCGATGCCGGCGAGATAAGCTGGAAGTTCGACATCCGCAAGGAGATCGCATTCCACGTCGGCTACGGAGCCGGAAGGTTTTTCAGGGCGATCAACGCCTTCGAGATGTTCTGGCACGCGGAGGGCATGAAGTCCGCATTCACGGGAGAGATCACCCTCAACGGGGTAAAGTATCTCCTGAAGCCTGAGACATGCAACGGCTATTCAGACAAGAACTGGGGCGGAGATTTCACCAGCCCTTGGGTGTGGCTCTCTTCAAACAACCTCAGGAGCATGATCACCGACAAAAAACTCGAAAACAGCGTGTTCAACATCGGCGGCGGCCGGCCTAAGGTGTTCGGAATAGCGCTCAACAGAAAACTCCTGGGAGAGTTCTACTACGAGGGAAAGGACTACGAGTTCAAC
Organism: uncultured Eubacteriales bacterium; assembly: GCA_902793875.1. Classification (GTDB taxonomy): domain Bacteria; phylum Bacillota; class Clostridia; order Peptostreptococcales; family Anaerovoracaceae; genus Crickella. The sequence goes on from CADBFL010000018.1 coordinate 4,336, forward strand.
TTCTCGAAGTTCTGGACTCTGTCGCGCACGAAGTTCGACTGCTGGGAGACCGAAGACGAGATCCACTGGCACGTGCTGCAGACGACCAGGAATGCAAAGCTCGATACGCAGATCAGATGCGCCAAGAAGGAGATGCTCAACATAAAATACGAGGCTCCGACCGGATACAAGAAGCACAACAGGCTGTGGAACGGCGGGACCGGCACGGGCACACTCAAACTGTATGAGAGATCGCTGTTCGGCCGCAGGGAGAAGCTGATAGATGAGGTGTACGCCGAAGGAATAGGCTGTGAATACGGAGAATACTGCGATCCGGAATAGGAGAGGAATCAAATGAGATCTTGCATGGGTAAGGTCCTCAGAGTGGATCTGACGGAGGGGACAAGCACAGTAGAACAGATATCTGATGAAGTATACGAGGCAGTGCTTTCGGGCAAGGGCCTCGGTGCATGGTATCTGTACAAAAACATACCCGCGGGAGCGAATCCCCTCGGACCTGACAATATCCTGGGATTCTGCTCCGGCGCGCTGACAGGCAGCGGAGCATTCATGACGGGCAGATTCACCGTGGTCTGCAAAAGCCCTCTTACAGGAGGCTGGGGGGATGCCAACTGCGGCGGAGTCTTTTCGCCTGCGATAAAGCAGTGCGGCTATGATGCCATATTCATAAGCGGTGTATCCGAAAAGCCTGTATATCTGTATTGCGATAACAAAGGAGCCGAGATAAGAGATGCTTCTGAATACTGGGGCCTTGATGCCGTCGAGGCAGAGAATAGGCTGATCGCCGAAAACAGCGGAGGAAAGAAGCCCCGCATAGCGGTGATAGGCACAGCCGGCGAGAATCTGTCTCTGATCTCTGGTATATGCAATGAAGGCGGCAGGATAGCAGGAAGAAGCGGTGTCGGAGCTGTAATGGGCAGCAAGAAGCTCAAGGCTGTCGTTCTTGCGGGCAGCAAAGCCATGCCGTGCGCGGATCCTGATGCGGTAAAAGCCCTGTCGAAGCAGCTCGGCAGCAAGATCAATAAGATGTGGATACCTAAAGGACTGGGAGGCGGCATCGGCCTGATGGGGATCGGCATGGGATCGAGCCCATACGTTCTGCCTCTGGACGGATCCATGACCGCATATCTCTTCCGTGAATGGGGAACACCTTCGAATACTCCTCTTGCCGTAACCAGCGGCGACGGGCCCCTGAAAAACTGGGGCGCCGGTCCGGCTGAAGTAAAAGGCCTGCGCCTTGCTCTGGACTATAACCCGGAGAAGATCAACAAGATCGAAGAAGCGAAGTATCACTGCTACTCGTGTCCTCTCGGATGCGGCGGCAGGCTGGATATCTCTGGCGTGAAATACAGCGAATACTACGAGACGCACAAGCCTGAATACGAAACTCTGCAGGCCTTCGGACCTCTGTGCGTCAACCGCGACATGGATTCTGTGCTTTACATGAACGAGCTTCTGAACAGAGCCGGCATGGACTCCATATCCGCCGGCAATACCGTCGCCTGGGCCATAGAGTGCTATGAGAACGGAATACTTACAAAAGAGCAGACTGACGGTATCGAACTGAAGTGGGGCAACTTTGAGGCCGAGATCGAGCTGATCAGAAAGATGATCGCCCGCGAAGGCTTCGGAAATGACCTTGCCGACGGCGTGAAACGCGCTTCAGAAAAATACGGCGGTAAAGAATACGCCATGCATGTGGGCGGACAGGAGCCGGGCATGCATGATACCAGAAACGACCCGCAGCTCGGCATACACATGGTGGCAGAACCTGCGCCGGGCAAGCATACCATAGGCATGGGCGTACAGTACAACGCCATGTCGCTCTGCGACATATGCAGCTGGGCTCCTCCTGCTTCTCTCCATCCAAAGGCGGAGGATCTTGAAGCCACAGAGACACTGGCTCTCATATCCAAGGCGAACGCATGCTACTCGATGCTGTTCGACGGCATAGGCGGCTGCTATTATGCCGAGATGATGGGCGTCCACATGTATAAGGCGATAGAGTATATCAATGCGGCGGCAGGCTGGGACTACGACGGCGATCATTACATGGAGATCGGAGAGCGCATACAGACGATACGGCAGATGTTCAATGTAAAGCACGGCTATGAACCGGCTGATGTAAAGCTCCCGAAGCGCATGCAGGGCAGGCCTCCTCTTAAAACGGGGCCGCTGAAAGGGATCACTCTGAAAAACGACGAGCAGGTCGCGATGCACTGGAAGGCCTTCGGCTGGGACGAAAAGACCGGACATCCGCTTCCTGAGACCATAGAAAAACTGGGTATAAACAGACTTCTGGAGATGTAAGATGGTGAATGCAAAAAAAATACCGAGCTTCCATTATGAGAACTGCGTGAGCTGCAGCATCTGCGTTCAGGCATGTCCGGCCGGAGCACTCGATCTGACAAAGCCGGGCAGGAGCGGCAGATACCGCAATCTCTTTCCCGAACTGGTGAACGAAAGATGCACAGGCTGTGCTCTCTGCGTGAAGAGCTGTCCTATGGAATGCATCAACATGCAGGCTGTATACGACGGAGAATAAGAGGACTGAGAGATGAGGGACCTGAAGCATATCCATTACTACGAGGAGCTGCTCGCGCAGACGGCGAACGGGCTGGTGCTTGAAGAAAAGGATGAGGGAGGTATAGCAGTCGGATATACCTGCTATTATCTGCCTGAAGTGCTGCTCAATTGCGGAAAAGCCTTCTCGGTACGCCTTCGCGCGCCAAACACCGGATCGCTCGATATAAGCCAGTATTACATGTCGAGTTTTATCTGCGGCTATACCAGGGCGATCTTTGAACGGGCCTTTGAGGGCGGCATGAACTTCCTCGATTTTTACGCGAGCTCTGACACCTGCCAGCAGATGGTGCGGGTGGTCGAAAACATAAGAGAACTCAGTCTCATCAGTAATCCGGACTTCGGATGGGGCATCATTGACGCTCCTCTGAAGATAAGCCCGCACGGTATAAAGCTGTATACCGACCAGATAAGGGATCACATATTGAAGCCGATGTCCGAAAACTACGGCGTCGACATATCCGATGAGGCAATACGGGCTGCGGTCAGAGAACACAACGAGATGTGCGCCGTTTTCGAAGAGATAACAGAGATGAGAAAAGCGGAGAATCCGGGTATCACGCCCAGGGAATTCCATATACTCTCACTTGTGAGTTACGCCTGCCCGACCGCAAAGATACTGCCGTATCTCAGGGAGAGCCTTGAGGATCTCAAAGAGCGTGAGCCTGATCCGCCGGGGCGCTGGAGAGCACGCGTCGTTGTGGTCGGAAGTGAACTCGACGACTACGGATTTTCGGAGATACTTGAGAACGCGCGCTGCTATGCGGCGGCCGACCGCTACTGCTTCGGATCCTTCCCGGGAAGGCAGCAGATACATCTTACAGAAGAAGAGCCCGCTCTCGATCAGGTGTGCAGATGGTACCTTGAGACCAATCAGTGTCCGCGCTTCATGTCGCAGGAGAAGATAAGAGAGAGACGCGAGACCGTGAAAAGACTGGCCGAAGAGTACCTTGCCGACGGAGTGGTGATAGAGCAGGCCAAATTCTGCGACTTCTGGGGATACGAGCGCACTCTGAACACACAGGTGCTGGCAGAGGAGTACGGGCTTCCGACGCTCGGCATAGACCGCGAATATGTGGTCAGAGGCTCGGGCCAGCTCGCTACACGGATACAGGCATTTGTCGAGAGCCTTGAATACAAGAAGATAAAGAAGGGCGGTGGAGAACTGTGAAAAAGGGCAAAGCGGATCTTCTCAGAAAGGACACCGGCATCCTTAAGCACAGGGAGTGGCGCGGCATTCGCGACACCGTCTACGACTACAGCCAGTGGTGCCGCCTCTGGGGCATACTCATAAAATGGGCTGCCTCACATCCGGTGCAGAATGTGAAGGCTGTGATGAGATACCGCTGGATGTTCTCATACATAACTGTCGCGGCCTTCTTTGACCGCATATGCATGGGTCAGAGGGGAGCCGGACTCAGGGCAGCGCGGAGCAATCTGAACTATCTTGCCAGCGATGTGACGAAGACTCTTACGACCATATTCTCTGCCGACATGAACCTTCATCCGGGCAGCAGAAAAGCAGAGGAACTGAATAAAAAGATCATATGCTTCGATGAGCTTCTGCCGGCGATACTCGGCAAGGGATTTCCAGGCTGCAGCACCATACTCTTCCAGGAATATCCGATGTATCTGCCGTCTCTGATACACCAGCACAGTCCTGTGCACTATATAGAGCAGTCCGAGCTGTACGGTCTGCCGGCTGACGTGTGCCCGCTGCCTTCGTTCGAGGCCGGCCTTGCCATAGAAGATGATTTCCCGAAGATCGGCTGCTGCATGGTCACATCGAACATGCCATGTGACGGCAGCATAATGACGACCATGATACAGGAAAGACGCATAGGACTGCCTTCGGTGCCTCTGAACGTACCTCTGCGCTGGAAGGAAGACGAGGTGCAGGACTATGCTGTGGAAGAGATAAAGGAAGCCATAGCCTTCATGGAGAAGCACACCGGCCGGGACTTCGACTGGGATGCACTGAAGGAAGCATGCAGTATCTGGAACGCTCAGAACGAAGCCAAGTTCGAAAAGTGGGACATGAACAAAACGGATATGCCGCCTCACACAGGCTCGTCAGCATGGCTGTACAGGATATTCGAGCATCAGGCTGTCTGCGGAGAGCCGGCAGCTCTCAGAAATGACCTTAAGGTGAACAGGATACTGCGCAGACAGGTCGCGAGGGGAAAGTGTCCCAAGACCATACGCCACAGAGCGATAATATGGAACACTCCGGCAAATAACTACGCCAACTTCAACAACTGGCTGCTCGACTGCTGGGGCATCGACTCCGTCTGCGAGATGATAGATATACACGGAACGGATCTCATAGATACATCGAGCCGCGAGAGCATGCTGCTCGGTATAGCCGGCATGTACCAGACATCCACCATGCGGGCCCATACCAAGGGCGGCAGCGAGGTCATGCTGGACGATCTCTGGGAGAAATACGAAGAATACAATGCTGACATGATAATCATGTTCGACCAGATATCCTGCAAGGGAGTCGGTGCGATCAACGGGCTGTTCGAGGAGGGCGCCATGCATCGCGGCATACCGATGTGCCGGGTGAGGCAGGACCTCATGGATCCTTCATCGATAACAAGACGCGAGATGAGAAACGACGTGAACGTCTTCATGCTGACTGTGATGAAGGAAGAGCCGCTTGATGCCTCTCTTGTGGATTTCGACGATGATAAGAGCTGGTAATGGGGAAGAGGACGAAAGTGAGAGTGAAGATATTCCCGCCGCGCGGCTGCGACAGGAGCGCGCTGGACGAAAAATCGTGGACAGAGATGCCGGAGGGCAGTACGGTAGGCGATGTGCTGAAACTCATAAAATGCAGCCCTGTAAGGGCAAAGATGCTGCTTGTGAGCGTGAACGGCGAGAGGACGAAGCTCGGCAGAGTGCTTCAGGACGGAGACGTTATAGGCTTCTTTTCGCCTGTCTCCGGAGGATAGGGCAATGGGACACAAAAAGTATGATGAAGTCTGGGCGGTAGAGACAGAACGGGTAAAAGCGTTCTTTGATGAGTCCCGCAGCGGTCATAAATGCGATGTTACGGTCATGCCGATGCCGGTCAGAAGCATCGGGCCGGTGAGCGTGCCGCAGACGAGGATCATCATCACCGGAGACGGAGCTGATGAACTTTACAGGAGATTCTGCCTGAAGTTCATGACTGCAGGAGGTTAGGCGATGAAAGTTTTACTGTGCGGAAAGGGAGGCTGCGGCAAGAGCACTGTTGCATCCCTGCTTGCCGGGACATATGCGGCCGGAGGAAAGAATGTACTGGTAGTTGACTGCGATGAGTCGAATTACGGTCTCCACAGGCAGCTTGGGCTTGAACTGCCCGAAGATCTCACTCATTATTTCGGAGGGAAGAAAGGGGCATACAGGGAATTCGACAGCAAGGGCAGAGTCTTTGAAAAGAAGTGGACGCCTGAGGACGTCCCTCCGGAATATACGAGCCGGAAGGACGGCATCAGGCTCATAGCCGTCGGCAAGATATCCGAGGCGGGCGAGGGCTGTGCATGCGGCATAGGCTTCCTGGCAAAGGAATTCCTGAAAAACCTCGAGACAGGCGAAAATGACATCGTCATAGTCGACACTGAGGCAGGCGTGGAGCACTTCGGAAGGGGAGTGGATGAGTGCGTCGATGCCATCATAATGGTGGTCGATCCTTCATACGAGTCGATACATCTGTCCGAGAAGGTGTGCGACATGTGCAGGGCCTTCGGCAAGCCGGTATATATAGTCATCAACAAAGCGGATGAAGCTCAGGAAAAACTGATAAGAGAGAAGATACGTGACAGAGACGCTGTCATAGCGGTGATACGTCCCGATGCCGGCATCATGGAAGCGGGTCTGAAAGGAGAGCCTGTCGCTGCGGATATCCCTGCGGTCAGAACTATCGCGGACAAACTGGGAAAGGTCTTATGCTGAAAGGATAATAAGCGCATAATAACAGCCCGGAACACTTCAGAGTGCGCCGGGCTGTTGTGATGCGCGATCATTATGAACTGCCTGAGCTGTCAGACGACCTCGATGCCGTAAGTGCCGGCCATGACTCTCGCCATCCGTTCTTTTCTGCAGTTGTCGCAGAGGCATTCAGGCTCGTTGCCGCTCCTCTTCGCGGCTTCTGCGATCTGTTCGGGAGTTCCGATGACTTCGCCGCAGCGTTCGCAGCGGACGAGCTCGAAAGTCCTGCCCCAGATAGTCCTGGTATCCGGATCCTCTTTTATCTCTATCGCATTGGTCGGACATACCTTTGCGCATGCTCCGCAGCCTATGCAGACACTGCTGGGATCACCGTAAGGCGTCGATATGGCCTTGGTGATGCCTCTGTTGACTGTAGAGATGGCTCCCACCGAGAGCGAGCCGCAGACTTTTGCACAGAGTCCGCACATGACGCACTTCTCGCCGTCCACACTGAGGAAACGGTCTATGTCAGGCACTTTGTAGTATCTGCACATCCTCGCGATCTCAGGGCTCTCCGGAGCGCGCTTTGAAAGCAGCGAGAGTATCATGGCGCGCTCGCGCTGTATCTTCTCGCTGTTCGTCTCGACTTCGATCTCGCCGGTGACGGGGTATACGCACGAGACGACTACGCTCTTTCTGCCTCTGTCCGTGATCTCCACTATGCACAGCCTGCATGCGCCCATGCCTTCTTCGATTGAATCGTGCTGGCAGAGGGTAGGGATGGTGATCCCGTTGCGGCGTGCTATGGCAAGCAGGAATTCGCCTTTTTCGCAGGCGCATTCTTTGCCGTCGATTCTGATGATCATCTTTCCTGCCTCCCTTCTGTAAGTACTGCGCCGAAGCGGCATGTCTCGCGGCAGCTGCCGCAGGATATGCACTTTGAACTGTCTATGCTGTGAGGAGCTTTGAGCTCCCCGCTGATGGCGCCTGCAGGGCAGGCCCTCGCGCATGCCGTGCAGCCTCGGCAGGTTTCGGGATCTATCCTGAACGTGGTGAGCTCCTTGCATACTCCCGCAGGACATCTGTGTTCTTTTATATGCGCCTCGTACTCGTCCCTGAAGTACTTCAGGGTCGTAAGCACCGGGTTCGGAGCCGACTTACCCAGAGCGCAGAGCGAGCAGTCTGTCATGGTCTCTCCGAGAGCTTCGAGAAGGTCGAGATCCTCCGTCCTTCCGCGTCCCTCGCAGATATCTGTCAGTATCCCGAGCATCTGTTTAAGACCCTCGCGGCACGGCGTGCACTTGCCGCACGACTCGCCGCAGAGGAAGTTGACGTAATATCTTGCCACATCCACCATGCAGCTCCGGTCGTCCATGACTATCATGCCGCCTGAGCCCATCATTGCACCGTATTCCTTGAGGGTATCGAAGTCGACCGGAAGATCGAGCATGCTCTCGGGGATGCATCCGCCGGAAGGTCCGCCGGTCTGGACGGCTTTGAACGGTCTGTCGCCCTTGATGCCGCCTCCGATGTCGAATATGAGCTCGCGCAGTGTCGTGCCCATAGGCACTTCGACAAGACCTGTCCTCTTTACCTTGCCTACCAGAGCGAACACCTTGGTGCCCTTGCTCTTTTCCGTTCCCACCGAGGCGAACTTCGCTCCGCCGTGACTGATGATATACGGCACGTTGGCAAGCGTCTCAACGTTGTTCAGCACTGTAGGCTGGTTCCAGAGACCTCTCTGCACGGACCTGATGTACTTGGCCCGCGGCTCGCCGACCTTGCCTTCGACAGACTGCATGAGGGCGGTGGACTCGCCGCATACGAACGCGCCGCCTCCGCGTACGACCTCAAGGTGAAGCTTTCTGCCGGTCCCGCAGATATCGTCTCCGATGAAGCCTGCGGCCTCAGCATCCGCCAGAGCCTTCCGGACGTTCTTCACCGCCAGATTGTACTCATCCCTGATATACAGATAGCCCTGCTCGGAACCGATCGCAGCAGCGCAGATCGCAAGGCCTTCGATGACGCTGTGAGGGTCTCCTTCGAGTATGGATCTGTCCATGAACGCGCCCGGGTCTCCCTCATCACCGTTGCATGCTACATACTTCGGGAAGTTGTCATAACCCAGGGCAGTGCGCCACTTGCGTCCTGTAGGGAAGCCCGCGCCTCCGCGTCCCCTCAGGCCCGATGCGTCGATCTCGTCTATGATCTCTTCTGATGTCATGCCGAGGGCTTTTCTGAGGCCTTCGTATCCGCCCGCCGCGATATAGTCCTCGATATGGGCAGGGGAGATCTTTCCGATGTTGCGAAGCGCGATCTTCATCTGGGGAGCGTAGAACGGGTTCTCGTCCTGGCTCTTTACGTATTCGCCCTTATCATTTTTGTAGAGGAGCCTTTCGACAAGCTCTCCGTTTTCGATCGTCCTCTCAAGTATGTCCTTTACGTCGGACACCCTGACGTGGTAATAAGAGATCTCGTCGGGAAGGATGGTGACGAGAGGTCCGTTTTCGCAGAAACCGTTGCAGCCTGTACGCTTGATGTCGCATTCGACTTTTATGCCGTCTGCGCCCGCGGAAAGGCGTTCGAACTCTTCCGCTACTCTGGCGCTGCCGTTTGCGAGGCAGCCGGTGCCGCAGCAGATCCGGATCGTTTTCATCGTCTAGCCCTCCTTCCTGTATGAATCCAATACTTCAGGCAGTTTTTCCATGGTCATCTTGCCGTAGTAGGTGTCGTCCACGACCATGACAGGCGCCAGAGCGCACGAACCCAGACAGTTGACGAGCTCGAGACTGAAAAGACCGTCATCGGTCGTCTCGCCGTCTGCTATGCCGAGCGCTCTTGTGATGCCCTCGACGAGGGTCATCGAGCCCCGGATATGGCACGCGGTGCCGTCGCACAGCTTGATTATATGCTTGCCCTTAGGCCTGAGCGACAGAGCCTTATAGAATGTCGCCATGGAATAGAGAGAGGAGAGGGGAGTACCGAGGTACTCGGCGAGCGCCTCCAGTCCTTCTCTCGGTATATACTGGAATTCGTGCTGCAGGTCCTGCATTATCGCCAGACTGTAATGCTGGTCGGCAGGATAGCTCTGCAGTATTTCCATGATCTTATCTTTATCAACAGGCAATTTTTCGTACCAGCCTTTCTGTTTAACCCCCTGCGACTACAGGGAATACAAGTACGGTATCGGTATCTTCGAGAGGCGTTTGTGTGCCTTCAAGAAACTCTATGCGACGTCCGTTGACCATGATGATGGAACGCTCGGATATGCCGTTTCCATCAGGCGTCAGAAGTTCCTGCCTGAATTTATCGCCGTATGCATCGGCTATCTGGCGGCAGAGCTCCAGGACAGTAGCCGCCTTCTGCGGCCATTCAGTCTCCTTGCAGCCGGCATAAGCCGTATCTCTGAAGTAGGCAAAGAATTTTACTGTCATATAGCGCCTCCTTGAATATGCACCAAATCCGGAAGCGGCTGACACCGCCTCCGGACCGGTAATAAGTTGGTATTTACAGTCTGTCAGTCAAGACCCAGTTCCGCATCCTTCTCAGGAGTAGGGATACCGTCGGCAGTCCATCCGCGGACAGCGTAGTACTCGCCGAGCATGGTCTCGAGACCGCTGACCTTGCC
>CADBFL010000019.1:0-8498 GCA_902793875.1 uncultured Eubacteriales bacterium
ATGTAAAAATCCGCCCGGAAAGGGGCGGACACAGTCATGCTTTCAATGCCGCGCCGCAGCCGTCTAGTCCTCGTGCGGCTCGAAGCCGACAAGGCTTTCAGGCATAGGTCTGCCGCTCTTGTTGTAGTAATCCACCATCGCCGCCTTGATGGCATCCTCGGCCAGGACCGAGCAGTGGATCTTCCTTGCAGGAAGCCCGTCGAGAGCCTCGACTACCGCCTTGTTGGTGAGCTCGAGAGCCTCATCGAGAGTCTTTCCCTTGATGAGCTCAGTTGCCATCGAGCTCGTGGCGATGGCGCTGCCGCAGCCGAAGGTCTTGAACTTGACGTCCTTGATCCTGTCGTCCTCGACCTTGATATACATCTTCATGATGTCTCCGCAGAGAGGGTTCCCGACTTCGCCGATGCCGTCCGCATCCTCGATCACGCCCACGTTGCGCGGGTTCTCAAAATGATCCATTACCTTATCTGTATAAAGTGACATTTTTATGCTCCTTTCACTATGTAAAGTTTTCTTTACATCTTTTTGTCGTATACGTAAAGCATTCTTTACATCGTTTTCATCCGGTATAGCTGTGTTGATGCAAATATCGTTTTTTCATTCGTGCCAGTATTCCGGCACGCAGTGCTCCCTTGTGCCGTTTTCGAGGTCTTCCCAGTAAGGCGACATTGCCCTGTATCTGGCAACTACGTCATGGACCTTTTCGATGATGTAGTCGACCTGTTCTTCGTCGTTGTCGATATCCAGGCTGAATCTCAGAGAGCCGTGCGCAGCCTCGACCGGAACGCCCATCCCCGTAAGAACGTGCGACGGATCGAGCGATTCGCTGGTGCAGGCCGATCCGGATGAGCACTCGATCCCGTACATGTCAAGATGCAGAAGAAGACTCTCTCCTTCAACTCCTTCGAACGACCAGTTGACGTTGCCCGGAAGTCTCTTCACCGGGTCGCCGTTGAGCTGCGAGTACGGGATGTCCTTAAGGCCGTTGATCAGCCTGTCTCTGAGGGCTCTTACCCTGCTCATGTTGACATCCATGTTGTCGGTAGCTTCCTTCAGAGCCGCGGCCATCGCAGCGATCGCAGGCACGTTCACGGTACCGGCTCTCTTGCCTCTTTCCTGGGCTCCGCCCTCGATCACGTTCACCAGGCGGATGCCGTTTCTGGCGTAGAGGACGCCCACGCCCTTCGGTCCGTGAAACTTATGGCCCGACATAGAGAGCATGTCGATGTTCATCGCCTGCACGTCGATCGGAAGATGTCCCGCGGCCTGAACCGCATCGGTATGGAAGAGCACGCCCTTCTCTTTGCATATCTTTCCGATCTCAGGTACAGGCTGGATCGCTCCCATCTCGTTGTTCGCGAACATTATGCTCACGAGCGCCGTGTCCTCTCTGATCGCGTCGGCGACCTTCTTCACATCGACGATTCCGTTCGCTTCAGGAGCGAGGAACGTGACCTCAAAGCCCTCCTTTTCGAGCTTGGCCATGGTGTGAAGGATCGCGTGGTGCTCGATGTTGAGCGTGACAAGGTGCTTTTTGCCTTTCGCCTTAAGGCCTCTTGCAGCGCTTATAAGCGCCTGGTTGTCGGCCTCGGATCCTCCTGATGTGAAGTAGATCTCGTTCGGTTTTGCCGCATTGATGCACGATGCGACGATCTCCCTGGCTCTGTCGAGCTCTTCCTGCGTGCGCTGCCCGTCGCTGTGCAGGCTGTTGGGATTGCCGTTGAATTCATCGAGACATTCGATGAACTTGTCCCTCGCCGTTTTGCTCAAATATGTCGTAGCGGCGTTATCTGCATATACTCTCATTTTTCCCTCCGGATAAATCAGTTGTCACAGCTCTCGCAATAGCCTTTCAGCATTTTTCTGCGGTTGCCGGTAATAATATCTTCAAGCGTTATGTCGCTGAGATAGCCCTCAATGACCTTGTCGAGACCCGCCCACAGCGGAAGCGTGCTGCATGTGGCAGCCTTGTCGCACTGCACCCCGTCCTGCATTATGCAGTTGACAGGCGCCAGCGTCCCCTCGGTCAGAAGCAATATCTCATTTATATTGTAGTCTTTAGGCTCCCTTGCAAGCTTGTATCCGCCGTTCTTGCCGCGAAGGCTCAGCAGCATGCCGCCCTTGTTGAGTATCGATATGATGCTTTCCAGGTACTTCATCGAGAGATTCTCTCTCTCGGCTATGTCCGAAAGGGATACATATCCGCCGTCCTCGTTTTTCGCAAGATCCACCATCACAGTCAGAGCGTATCTGCCCTTCGTGGATACCATCATTCCGGGTGCCTCCTTTCTCCCGCCCCCCTTTTCGGGAACCGGGCAGTATCATTTCGTTTCCAAGCAAAATCCTACCACTTGGGTAGGATTAAGTCAACATCTAATTCCCTCTTTTTTTGCGGGAATTTATTTCCTTCTATTTTCTGCTTCAGAGCGGTCAGTCTCATTGCTTTTTTGTGCAGACTGTACTTATAATTATTCCCGGGGGAATTGGGATATATCATATGTTTTTCAATTACCAGGGAGTTATTTTATGCATGTTTTCTACACTCTGATCGCCTTCCTCGGCGGGCTCGCCATGTTTCTCTACGGCATGCGCGTCATGGGAGACGGCCTCAAGAGTTCATCAGGCGGAGCGATGCAGAACGCGCTCGCAAAAGTCACCAACAAGCCGTGGATGGGCTTTCTGCTCGGCATGCTGGTCGCCTGCGTCATCCAGAGCTCGACCGCTACCATAGTGATCACCATCGGACTTGTCGGCGCGGGCTTTCTGACATTCCATCAGTCCGTGGGCATAGTGCTGGGCGCCAACGTAGGCACCGCCATCACGGCGCAGATCATCAGGCTCATGGACGTCAGCTCGGGCATGGACAGCCCGCTCTACTTCTTCAAGGCCGACAATCTGGCACCTCTGGCCCTTGTTATCGGCATCGTCCTGATCATGTTCGTCAAGACCAACACGGCTAAGACGGCCGGCTCTGTCGCCTGCGGTTTCGGTATACTGTTCATGGGACTCATCTACATGAGCGATGTCGTGGGCCAGTACAGCGATGCGCTTTCGGGTCTGCTGCTGGCGTTCCAGAACAACTATATGCTCGGCTTCCTCGCCGGCGTGGTCGTTACCGGTATAGTGCAGAGCTCGTCCGCGGTAGTCGGCATCATACAGTCGATCGCAAGCTCGGTAGGCGTCACATTCAGTGCGGTTTTCGCCGTCATCATAGGAGTCAACATCGGAGACTGCATCACGACATATCTCGTCAGCAGGATCGGCGCCAAGCCGGTGCAGCGCAGGACGGCAGTCGTCCACATCGTATACAACGTATTTGCAGCCATCCTCTGCTTCCTGATGGTATTCATCGGCAGAAAGACAGGCATCATCAGCGACGAGCTGTGGACCATGCCGCTCAACTCCGGCGGCGTTGCCAACATACACGGAGTCTTCAGGCTCGTGCCTGCAGTCCTCCTGCTGCCGTTCACCGGAGTCTTTGAAAAGATCACCTGCACTATCGTAAAGGAAGCTCCGCTCGATGAAGAAGACAAGCACGCGATCGAGGCTCTCGATGCTCTCGACGAGCGTCTCTTCAACTCCCCTGCCATCGCTCTCGATCAGGTAAAGAGAGTCGTATGGGAGATGAGCGACATCGCGGCGCACAACTACGACGCGGCGGTCAGGCAGATCTACGAATACGACCCTAAGCGCGACCAGCGCATCATGGAGCGCGAGGCGCTGCTCGACAGCATGATCGACCAGGCCAACAAATACATAGTGTCCCTCTCGCCTTACGTCACGATGGACAAGGATACCAAATACCAGAACAGACTGATCAAGGCTCTGATCTGCTACGAGCGCATCGGCGACCTCGCCGTCAATATCAATGACGAGGTCATAGCTCTCAGAGAAGCAGGCAGAAAGTTCTCGCCTAACGGCATGGCAGAGCTGAGGATCGCGTTCGATGCGGTATACGAGATACTGGACATAACAAACAGGGCTTACAAGTCGGGCGACACGGTGCTCGCCGGTAAGGTAGAGCCTCTCGAAGAGGTCATCGATGATCTTGTAGAAGAGCTCAACGCCAGGCACGTTTACAGGATGGTCAACCACCTTTGCGACGCTGTCAACGGCATCCACTTTCAGGCCATACTGACTAACGTCGAGCATATCTCCGACAAGTGCAGCGACCTCGCAGTATATGTCCTCGAAGGCGAGAACTCCGCTATCTTCGGAAACGAGCACTCCTATGTGCACGAGCTCCACCACTCCAACAACGAGGGATACCTTCAGGCTTACGACCTGGGAAGAGCCCGCTACTTCGCAGAGCTCGATTCGATCCCGGTGACCAACATCATCGAGGATGCCATAGTCGTAGCCGAAAACAGCAGCGAAGACGACATCCCGGAATGATTAAGCCCGCAGCTGAACAAAGATAAACATATAAAACGAGGGGGTATGTAAAGAAAACTTTACATACCCCCCTCTCTTTCTTTTTCGTTCTGTCTCATTCTCTATTCGGCTTTTACTTTTTTCCAGTAGTCGCTGTACAGTTCTGTCGTCTTTGCATCGAGAGTCACCAGCGATTCGCATCTGTCGATCGTCTCGTCATCCGGGAATACGGCCTTTTCTTTCAGATATTCATCGTCTATCAGATCGAGCGCCGCTTCGTTCGGCGTCGTGTAATACAGATAGTCGAAGTTCTGAGCCGCCACCTCGGCCTTGCAGAGGAAGTTTATCCACTTCTCGGCGTTCTCTTTGTTTACCGCCTCTTTAGGAACAACCCATGAATCGATGAAGAATTCGGAACCCTCCTTCGGGATCACGAAATCGACATCCTCATTGAGGTCCTTCGTATAGATGTACTCGCCGTTCCATACCACGCCGAGGGCCGCCGATCCGTTTGCAAGAAGATCCCTTGCCGAGTCGTTTGCGTACTTGTACACGAGCGGCTTCTGCGCTATCAGATCGTCCGCAGCCTTCTTTATCTCGGCCTCATCCGTCGAATTCACGGAGTATCCGTTCTTCATGAGGCCTATCATGAAAGCGTCCCTGACGCTGTCCGGCATCACTATCTGATCCTTGTATTTTTTGTTCCACAGATCGTCCCAGGAATCGATCTCATCGCCTTCCGTCATCTTTTTGTTATAGAGTATGCCTGCGATGCCCGCCTGATACGGCACTGAATACCTGTTGCCCGGGTCGAACGACTCGGACTTCTTCATGTAAACTTCGCCGATGTTTCCGATCTGCGGGATGTTGTCCATGTTGAGCTCTGCAAGCATGTCGTTTGCTATCATGCGCTGGATCATGTAGTCCGATGTGCATATGCAGTCGTATGTCGTCGCGTTGTTCTCGAGCACCGTGTACATCTCTTCGGCTGTATCGTAGGTATCGATAATGACGCGGATGCCCGTCTCTTCTTCGAAGTCCTCTGCAAGCATGGGATCGAAATAATCCCCGTAGCTGTATACGTACACCTCGCCGTTGACGCCGCTCCTGCAGCCCGACATGAGAGGTATCATCCCCGCAACGAGGACGGCCATCGCGGCCAGCGCGACTGTTTTTCTGTATTTTTTCATCTTATCTCCAAACACCGCAGTGATTACAGTATTCCTTCTTCAAGCGACTTTTCGGCCTCTTTCATCATATCCTTGCTGATATCTTCGCTGCTGCCGAACGCGATGCCGAATCTCAGCTCCGCGTCAGGCGAGCCTTCTCCGCGCTCGTCATATGCTTCGTGAAGGCTCTTCACCTTTTCGCTTATGACATCCTTTTCGTGTATGTTCGCCCTTGTGAGTATCACAGCGAACCTGTGGACTCCGAGGCGGCATACGAAGTCAGACGCCCTGAAGTTGTGCCGGAGGACCTCGGCGACCCCGCGCACGGTCCTTTCCGCCGCCTCAGGGCCTTCGTTCCTTGAGATCTCCTCATAGTTCGATATGTCTGCAAGGACAAGGGTGCAGTGCTTTCTGTCAGCGTCGTAAAGGAGGATATCGAAGCCGCTGCTGTTGTACAGGCCCGTCGAAGGATCGTGCAGCGCCTCGTATGTCATCCTGTCGCGTATGAGCTTCCGGCTCATCCTTCTCTCAGGAGTCATCGGAGCATCGCTCTTTCTTTCCTTTGCCTCGATGATGAACTCCTCGAATCTCGCAGCAGGAACAGGCTCTGAGAAATAGAATCCCTGCACTATGTCGCAGCCCATGGCCTTGAGAGTAAACAGCTGCTCCGCCGTCTCCACGCCCTCCGCTATGACAGGCACGCCCAGCGATGCGGCGATCTCTATCACGATCTCGAGCATCCGGGTGTTCTTGCCGTTTTTGAAGGCCGTCCTGACGAACTGCATGTCGAGCTTGAGAGCGTCGACGGGAAGGTCGGAGAGCATGTTCAGCGACGAATATCCGGTGCCGAAATCATCCATCTCGATAAAGAACCCCTTCTTGCGGAAGTTCTCTACCGTCCTGATTATATGCTCCGAGTCCTGACTGTATGCGGATTCAGTGACCTCGATCATCAGGTCCCTGCCGCTGAGTCCGTACTGATCTGTCAGCTCGTTGACGGAGTCGACTATGTCCGGATCGAAAAGATCGATCCGTGACACGTTCACGCTGACCGGAAGCTTGACGCCGTACCTTATGTACCAGTCTTTTATCTGTTTCGCTGCCTCCGTGCGCACGTACTGATCCATCTGTTTGATCAGGCCGTTGTTCTCGAAGAGCCCTATAAAATATCCCGGGCTCAGAAGGCCGAATTCCGGATGCTCCCAGCGGACCAGCGCCTCTGCGCTGTGAAGCATCGGCAGATCTCCCCTGATGTCGAATTTTGGCTGATAATAGACCTTGAACTGTTTCTCTTCTATGCCGCGCGGGAAGTCCACGAGAAGCTGCTCCGAGAACATAGCGGACTCGTGCAGCTCGCTGTCGTAGATCGCGACCGCCTTGGTGAAGGTGCTGCGAACTGTATCCGCAGCCAGCTTGGCCCTGTCGAAGCGGCGCTCGATCTCGATGCTTTTGTCCGCCTTCGGGTAGACTCCCATCCTGAGCCTTACCACGTTCTCGTCCTTGCCCTCTCCGGCGGCGCCTCTGGATATTGATTCGAGCAGATCGGTATAGTCGCTCCTGTGAGCGCAGTACACAAGGAAATTATCCGCTTCCTTTCTGCAGGCTATGCCTTCTCTTTCTTCGAGCACTCTCCTGATGTTGTCCGCGATGCGCCTGAGGACCTCGTCTGCGTATATCCTTCCGTATCTCTCGTTTATCATGTGGAAGTGATTGATGCTTATGGCTATGGCATCCATGTCAAGATCATCATGCCGTATGTCGAACTGATCCGCATACCTGAAGAAAAATTCGCGGCTGTAGAGACCTGTAAGGCTGTCATGCTCTGTCTGGCCGATGATGATGCGGTCCTCCGAAAGCTCGATGGTGCGCCTGACTCTGGCCTTTATCACCTCCGGCCTCGGGTAAGGCTTCGGAATGAAGTCCGAGGCTCCGAGGTCAAGGCTCTCGACCTCAGCCTCGCGGTCGTCCGTCATCACTATGACCGGCATCCTGAACTGAAGATCCATCTCCTGCACGGCTGCGAGTATGTCCATGCCCTTCATGTCAGGCAGATTCAGGTCGAGCATCACAAGGCTCAGCCTTCCGCTGTATCCGTCGATCAGCTCAAGCGCCTCGGCGCCTGTCCGCGCAGTGAGCACATCATAACTGTCCTGCAGCGTCTTTCTGAGCATCTCCAGGTTTGCAGCTTCATCCTCGATGATGAGTATCAGTTTCTTCTCTCCCGCATCGGTCTCCGCAGCTTTTTTGTTATTCATGATATCTCTCCATATGACCGCATAACAATACAGAGTAATTATAACCTATTTGAAGACATAAAAACAAAGCTAATTATGTAAAGCATTCTTTACATAGCAGAGCATAACAAACGGCCCGCTTTCGCGGACCGTCTGCTTCTTCTTTTTTCCCTATTCGTTGATTATGAATGTTTCCGGAGCCGGCCAGTCGCCGTAATGGGTGTTGACGAAGTACGCGCCGAATCCCGAGGCGGATTCCGGTATCCTGTCAGTGCTTTTCCGGGCAAGCTGGGTCACTGTCCTCAGACTGTATCTGCCGTCGTAGTAATCCTCGACAGTACGGTCATACGGCTTCGCGTCATTCCACTCACCGCCGGTAAAGTTATTGTAGGTCTCTGCGTCTTCATCAAACGCGCTTACGCTTCTGTCGCCCGGATCCTTGTATGTAACGCCCTCGGTGTATGACCCCGCCTTCTCATTGATGATCATGAAGTACTGATTATCGGCGGAATCAGTCAGGTTTCCGCTGCCGAGGAAGGCATTCTTTCCGTTGACCAGTCCCGTGCAGTAGCTGTTTCTCACCTTGACCGAATTTGCGCTTCCGATGAAGCCGCTGACATTATCCGACTCGTTTTCGCCCGCGCTCGCAGAGCATGTGGAGTAGCAGTATCTGATCTTTGCAGATGAGGCGTTTCCTATGAATCCTCCGGCAGTGCCGCTC
>CADBFL010000019.1:8554-22677 GCA_902793875.1 uncultured Eubacteriales bacterium
GACGCTCTTATCACCGCCTGCGAGCTTGCGCCTCCGGAGCTGTACGAGTCCGCTTTCCCGATGAATCCGCCGGCGTTGACGCCGCCGCTGACTCTCAGCGCAGCTCCGCTGTATATCACGGAACCGCCTTCCATGCTGCCCGCAAGACCTCCGGCATTGCCGCTGACCGAACTGCTGATGACCTTGCTCTCGTATTTGTTCTCATTGCTGTTATACGCAACTACATTGCTTACTTTGGCTGCCTTCAGCACGCCCGCAAGAGCTCCCGCATTATAGACGCCGTCGGCAGAGCAGTCGATGAGCCTGAGATTCCTGATCTCGGTCTTCGCCGCAGTGCTGCCGAACAGTCCGGAATTGCCCGAAGCATCTGAAACAGCCGGCACATCCGAGACGGAGTGCCTGAGTCCGTCATAGAGAAGCGCGGACGGGCTGACCGGCTTGTATCCCCTGTAAAATTCAGGATCCGATGCGTCCCTTTTGAAATCGTAAACGCCGGATGAATACGGCGCGCCCCAGCTGATATTGCGGGTCTGAAGAGCTTCTGTCACCGCGATCTTCCGGTTGGCTGTACCCGTGCCTTTGCCGCCGAACCCCGTGTTCGAGACATATCTGTCGAGATTCTCAAGATGTCTTATATTGCTGACCGACGCGGTCTTCTTTGCAGGTCCGGCAGCGGAGCTCTGATCTTTGACAGCCTTGATGCTTTCATACAGGCTGTTTTCAGAAACAGCCTCGCTGTATGCGATGTTGGCGAACACGCTGTTGCTGTAAGCTGCGGCAGTGACCTCGATATCATCTCCGTTTATTATGCTCGTGCCGTTATCGCTGACAAGCTTCACATCGCCGAGTTCACAGAAATGCATGCCCTGTCTTGTAATATCATCAAGATAGTACGTGTACTTCACGCCTCCGGTCACAGCGGAAGAAGCCAGTCTGCTGTCACTGAGACCGCCCTTCTTTTTGAGATAGACAGCGATCTTTCCGAAATTATCGCCGTTTTTCGTCTTTCCGGTAATTATCAGCCTGAGCTGCGAGCCGCTGACCGACTCATTCACTGAAGGATTTATGACTTCGACCCTGAGCGTGTCATCGTTGATGACCTTTATCGAAGGCAGCTTGAATACGTTTTCAGGCAGACCGGAAGCCTGAGCGCTTCCGTACCATCCGAGCACCGCATTCCGGTCGCCGTCAGAATAGCTGAGTCTGGCGTTTTTCGACGCTTTATCATCATGGGCGAGGCTCATGAAGCTGCTGTAGTCGCCGCTCTGCAGAAGGTCGTGTCCGTCCGTGAAATCGAACTTCCCGCTCCCGCGCGATACATAAAACACATCCAGTATGCGTCCGCTCTTCGGCTGGTATCTTATTACATAGCTGTTGCTGCCGCTCCTCACGGTCTCATCTATGGACGCGAACGGGAGCATGACGTCTATCAGCGTCCCCGTGCCGTCCGCGCTGTTGATATCTGCGCTGCCGTTTTTGGTATTTACCTTCCCCTTGTTTACTACAAGGAGATATACCCCTTCTTCCGAATCGACCTTCTGGCCGTAGGCGCTGCCCTCTTTTGCCTCTTTGGCCGACAGACCGTATCCGTTTGCCCTTGCAGTGCTGAGGTGGTTCTGAGCTGCAATGAAGATCTCCTTGGCGTACCCGTCTCTTTCGGTCTGCGCAAGCATCCTCTGATATCTCGCAAGCGCAATAAAACCGACAGCGGCAAGGATCAGGATGATCGCCACCGTAATAAGCACCTCAGCCATCGTCATGCCTTTTGACGATCTGAGTCCCGCCGTCTTTCTATTCGGTTTTATTCTGCCGGAGTTCCTTGTCATAAACGTTTTATCAGTCTGTTATCACGCGCACCAGATACTCATCCATGTATGCCCTGGTATCCGATCCGTCCTTTCTTTTTACTTTGATGTCCTCAAACTTTACATATCCGCTTCCCGGGACGTAGGTGACGCTCCCGTATTCGACATGGAGCTTATGCTTATTATCAGACGCCGCTTCGGATACGATCGTTTCAGCATCCGTGCTGCCGCCTCCTGTGTATGCGTCGTCGATCATGCTGTCATCATCGCCGTCGCCGGAAGAATAATACCTCTGATACATTATGTCCCTGACGCTTTCATCATCTTCAGTATCTGCGGACTGCGCGCAGTATATCCTTGATGTGAAGCCTGCTCTTTCGTTATAGAACGAGATCTCACTGCCATCGGTCACACTGATGTCGCGGGCGGTAGTCAGCTCGTTCCTGAGCTCGGCCATGGCCGTAGACATGAGGACTTCGGCATTCGAAGCGATGACGACCTTGTCATACGCCCTGATCGCGGCCGGAATGCCGGCCACCATGATCGAAGTGACAAGAAGCATTATAATAGTCGCCACAAGCGCCTCGGCAAGGGTGAACGCAGCAGTCTGTCTGAGCTTATTAACGATCCTGTCCGTTCTCTTTTCAGTCATCACTCAGAGTCTTTGCTCCTGTAATAATATACGTCTTTGTCGTCGATCTGCGCCTGGATATAACTGACGTTTCCGCTGATGTCCGTAACTATTCCGGTCCCGGATATGCTCACCTTCCCCGTCGACCCGGTAGAACCGGCGCCAGCCGACATAAGCACCATCTGATTGCAGTTATTATAATACGTTTTCATGCTGTCGCGGCTCTTCGTGACGATCCTCGCTGATGAAGCGATGACGCCGGCAAGCATGACAAGAGCCAGAGCTGAGATCAGAAGCGCCACAAGCGTCTCCGATATGGATTCACCGGATCTGCTCCCGAGTTTATTCACGATCTTCGTTTTCATCTCTTTCCGTATCATCAGATATCTCCGTTATCATCAAGCGCGCTGGTCATTTTTACGAGATGCCATGTATACTCCGTGCCGGAATTTACGACCCTTTTCTGATCGCCGGTCTCGACCTGATCCACCTGCGGATACTTGTCGGCTGCGTCAAGCGAGTATATCAGCATGACGCTTCCGCCGTCCGCGGAGCGGACTGTCATATATACGCGCCCGTTTTCCTTGTCAAAGGTCTCTTCGATATCGACCTTCATGGCGCTGATCTCAGAACCGGCATTGTTTTTGAATTTGATCGTATGGTTTCCCGAAGTGGTCCCTTCCGTCCTGTAAAGACGGGCCACCACAGCGGCAAAAGAGTCCTTTACAGGTGATTTTTCGCCTCTTCCGATCGAGCCGGCGCTTATCCTTTCGCTGCCGTTGCCTTCGGCATCTCCGGCATCGTCATTGTTGTCAAATGTTTCTTTTCCAAGCGGTGAGTCCGCGATCTCATCTATGTCCGCCTCGCTGATCTCATTCATCTTCTTGTTGAAGAACAGAGGCTCTCCGTTATTGACGACTATCGCGGACACGGAATGACCGTCCATCTGATCGTTGATGTACTCCGCCGCAGACATGACAGAATAGTAGCCTGCATCCGAAACGGCGAGATTCTTCAGTCTGCCCGCGGCAGTGGTCGCCGCGACAAGCACGACAGCGCTCAGAGCGGCGCATACCAGAAACAGCAGCAGCGCAAAAGTTATCGACGCGCCCGCCTCGGAACAGATCTTTTTCTTTATTCTGTTTTCAGCAGTTCCCGGTTTTTTCATCATGTCTTAATCATCAGCGTTGCGCTGTCTCTTTTCTGCTTCAAGCGCAGTTTTGGCTTCACTGTATGAGCCGTAACTTGTATTCAGTTTGGTTGTTCCCTTGCCGTCCACGATCAGATAGAACCAGCGGCCGTTGTCCTCACGCAGATAGTAGTCACCGTAAGGCAGTTCTCCTGTCCAGATGACTCCGGAAGAAGACAGAGACGTGAGAGGCTGGTAACTGCCGTTTCTTCTAGGATTCAGGGTATTGCCGTTTCCGTCGACCGCATAATCGCTGTCACTGTTCCTGAACACATAGAAATCGCGTCCCGACACCGGCGTATAACCGCTGTTCACCTTTTTGATGATCACTCTGCGCGTCGCGGATGTATGCGAATTGACAAAATGATTCAGTGACTGATATCTGTCAAGCGCGGCCGGATCCTCAAGGTTCTCTCCGATGCTGCCGGATGTGACCGTGCCCTGGACGGTCTTCGACGGTCCTTTTTCTATATAGGTCGTATAGTAACCCTGATACAGCGACGTCTGGTTTTCGCTGACGACATACCTGAGTCCCGCCGGAAGGCTGGCTGCAGTCCTGGAATCCCCGCTCCTCAATGTGATGTTCGCTGTGCCCCTTCTGAACGTGATATCTCCGTAGGTGCCGTTGATATGCTTCGCAGCAGTGCCGTCCTTATTGAGAAGGTAGATGAAGAAGGTGAACTGTTCCCTCTTATCCGACGCCTTGTCGCTGTTGACAGTCTTGCTGACCTTGAGCGAGAAATCGTGCACCCAGTATATGATGCCCGGCCTTTGGCCTATTCCGCCTACAAGATTTCCTCTGTCATTCACGAAGCATCTCAGAAGTATGGCATCTGTCACCGTATTCCTGTTGGTGCCGAAAGGAGCGCCTTCGACCCCGTGCGCAGGAAGAAGAGGTCCGTCAGGCACATACACGCCGATGACCGAGGACGGGTCGGTTATGCCTCTTGTGCCGTCCATGCTGACAGAATTAATTACATCGTTGCTGTCCACGTCGAGGTGGATGTTGTTGTTGATCCTGCCCACCTTGTTGCCGGTGATCATCACCTTTCCGGACAGATATATCCTTGAGTTCTTATCATGCACGGCAATGCCGCCGCCCTTTTCGTCAGCCTTGTTGCCTGTGATCTCTCCTCCGGACATATCGAACTTTCTGGATCCTTCGAGGAAAAGTCCTCCGCCCGAAAATGCTTCGCAGCCGCTTATGCTGCCCCCGCTCATCTCAAACGCGCTGCCTGAGTTATGATATACTCCTCCGCCTTTCGCATCCGACTCGCAGCCTGTTATCTTTCCGTTGATGAGTTTCAGTTTCGCGGAGTTGGCGATATATACACCTCCGCCGTTCGCAGTGGCATGGCAGTTCCTTATGATCCCTCCCTCATCTATAGTGAGGGTGCCGTGATTGAGCGCAACACCGGAGCCGTTCTGTTTAAGATCAGCATTCTGCAGGATCGCGCCTTTTCCGATCAGCACATTTACATTCGCGGTCCTCACCATCAGGATCCTTGTATCTGCGGTCGGATTGACGTTTTTCCTGTTGCCGTCGAGAACGATGCCTGTAAGATCCATGTCGGTCTTGGCCTCAAGCAGCGCATTGTTTCCGTTCATGCCCGGGCTTCTCTTTATCGTTGCTTTTGTGCCCGGCTTGCCTCTGTACGGATACGGATCTCCTTCAACAGCTGAAGTCCTGCTTTCCGTAGTCAGAGTGATCTTTGTTCCGCTGCCTGACAGACCGCCGACCATGTAGTTGGCAGCCTCGTACTCTTCAACGAGCATCTTCACGCAGTACTCGTTTCCGTCGTAAGGTTCACCATTGTATTTATAGAGCTGCAGACTGTTGTTTCTGAGCAGATTGAAGGCGCTCGTAGGCTTTCCGTCAGCGGACCTGTCATCGAGCAGGTCAAATACAGCAGGCCTTGTCTTTCCTGCTTCATCCAGATACAGAAGATTGCCGTCTTTATCAGTTACCTTGCATACAGGATGAGCTGCCCAGATGATGCGTTTTTTGCTGTCAGCAGGCTCAGTTTCCGAATCAGCTCTGTGTATTATTCCGTACAGCGAGCCGTCATCCGCCTCGAACACATGATCAAGATCCGTGAAGCCGGTCGGATCGGCATTTCCCGGTTTGAAGGATGTTCCGAACTGCGTACCCTTGGCTGCAGCGTTTATTACATATATCTTTCCGCCCAGATCACTGTAGACTCTGACGCTCGCGACATTATTGCGGCCGTTGTTATCGGCCCACAGTCTGAGATTCGATCTTGCTCCGCTCGATGTCGCATTGTCCATGATCGAGGAGTTGTCTGTCTCAGTCGAACCTTCAGCGCCGACGGTGAGAGTCCTTCCGTTCTGCATGAATACGCCTGCGGCATCATCCTTGGAATCTGATGTGAGGGAGTTGCCGCTTATCATCGTATTATTGCGGATAGTCATGTTCGCCTTGGTGAACACTCCGCCGCCCTGATTGGCCGCAGTGTTTCCGCTTATCGTGCAATTGTCAAATATAAGGACTTTTCCCTCGGCGTTATCGTATACTCCGCCGCCGTTCGTGGCGGAAGTGTTTTCAGAAATAACTGAATTGCTGACAGTAACATTCCAAAGGTTGACGTAGAGTCCTCCGCCTCCCTCTCTGGATCCGGCAGCATTGCATCCCTGTATAGTTACATAGCTGAGATCAGCTATGGATCCGTCTATATTTCTCAGCAGACATATTCCGCCGCCGACTCCGTTTGTCGCCGTGCAGTTATTAACACTTGTGCGTTTCTCTTTCTGAGTGACCGGATCAATATACTTGCCAATGGTAATGTCTTTTGCAAGGCTGTAGATGCCTCCTCCGTTGACAGCAGATCTGCAGTTGTTGAATGTGCATCCGTTTATTATCGCCGTTTCCGCATTTTTATTGGAGATAGCGAACGCGCCGCCTGTCTTTGAACTGCAGTTAGTGAATGTACAGTCTTCTACTCTGATCTCTGTTTTTGCGGCGATTCGAAGTCCTCCGCCGTAATTATCTCTGGACTCATCATCGGCATGACAGTCCTCAAATGTACAGCCTATTACAGCAGCCTTCGATAAGTCCTGTGTATCCGACTCGTTCCTGCTGTAGATATTGAAGGCTCCTCCGTTACGCTGCGTAGCCTTGCAGTTTTTGGCGCTGCTGTACTCAAGTCTGACATCTTCCGCGTCGGTCTCGACAGCTCCGGCAGCCTTCGCTTCGCATGCTTCGAAAGTGCAGTACTTCATTACTGTCTTTGTGCCTGTCGCATAAGGCTTAAGGATATTATGGAATACGGCTCCTGCCTGGTCAGATGCCGTGCACCTGTAGAAATCACATCCTTCTCTCTCGAATTGATCCTTGACTGCTTCGCAGTTAGGACACTTCCAGTTTTCAGGAATATCAGCCCATTCTGTGCCCGGATTCACTCCATGTTCCGGATCGCCAGTTTCAATGTCATAGATGTAACCGCATCTATTGCATATATACTTTCCTGGACGGTCATTCTGGCCGATTAAGAGCTCTCTGGCAGTTGTCCAGATGGCGCCGCCGCCCTCTTTCAAAGCTGTAGTTTCAGAGTGACACTCGCTGAAATCGGTATTGTCGACAGTCAGTATGCTCATATTGTCACCGGCTGCGTAGGTCGCGCCGTTGATCGTGTAGTCGACATACAGCGCAGCACCCTGTCTGGCTTTGAAGTTTTTGAACTCGGAATCCTTAACCGTTACTTTGCAGTCCTTTGTGCTCACCGCTCCGCCGTTGGTCGAACCGGCTATGTTGCGGCCGTCGAAAATGATGCCGTCGATCGTCAGAGACGGATAGTTGTTCGCTGACGCGTTATTGGAGATAAGGGTTGCTGCGTTGTTCGTGTCGCGGCTTATGGTAGCCCGGTCGCCCTCGCCTTCATAGTTATACTGTCCGCCTGTTTTAGCGGCTGTTTTGAGCGTTATATCATATCCCGCAGGTATCACGACATGGTCTGAGGAAGGTATGAGATAATCCACGAGCATCTCTATCGCCGCGGTCTTTTCCACTGCAGGATGATAGTCAGTTGATTGTATGAAGGTCAGGGCTTTCTCGATCCTTGTAAATGGATGCTCTGTCCCATTTGCGTCCACGACCTTGCATATCTGTTTCCTGCCGCCGAATATGACTTCGAATGTGTCTCCGGCTGTACTCAGTGTGGTCTTGCTCACAGGGAAATCAGTATTTGCAGTAAAATCTTCTTCACTCTCTCCCTCTGGTGAACTTGTATCGGTGTATATGAGTTTTGTTGTATTTCCGGCATCAAGATTGTCGAATCCCCCGTCAGAGCCTTCTGCCAGTACGTTGAAATCCTTTCCGCAGGCGCCCGGGAACAGAAGCTTGACGCTTTCGCCAGGCTTAAGATAAAGATCATCCTTTGTGCGGTCTGTGCTGTTCTTATGTATCGGGTCAAGGGTCTCCTTGGTCATGCCGTTTTTGGCAACAACATAACCGTAGCCCGCATTGCCGGCGCTGTCGACGGCGGTCATCCCATTGATGCTTATGTCGCTTATATTCAGCTTATGCTCTTTCCAGTTGTTCTCTATCGAGATATACGCAGGGTCCGAGTAATATATGACAAGGGTATTATCGACCTTGTGAGAACCGCTGCGCGTCTCATACATCCACGAATCCTCATTGCTGTCCCAGTATATCCTCTTTATATACTTAGCGTAATCGCCTTCTCCCTTTATGTATGCTCCTCCGAACGTTGCCGGTGCGGTGATCCCGCTGACTTCATACAGATCATCCGCGATCTGTGACGCGGAAAGAGTGCTTGAGGACGGATAGTATTTTTTATCGAGAGGCAAATCCTCTGTATTATACTTCTCCGTTCCTTCGGCTACCGGAGGGAATCCGCCAGGATAATTGCCGTAATTCGGAAGATATCTCACGATGACATCAAGAGGGCTGCTCCAGATGACCTTCTTGACATTGGCTTCTGCCATGGCCTTCAGTCCGGACTGCCTGTCATTATGGAAGTTCGCGAGATTTGCAGCGCCCGTATCGTTGAACGTTGCGAATCTGCATCCGGCCTGTCCGCGCTTTTTGAACAGATCGCCGTCCAGCGGTCCGTCTACATAGACGCCGATATATGATTCATCTCCCAGGATGTCGGCAGTGATCATCGTATCCGAATCCTTGTCAAGGAATACATTGCAGTCTTCACTGCCTTTTTTGTTGTCCCTGACCTTAATGCTGCCGGCGAAAACGAGCGCGCCTTCCTTGCCGTCTTTTTCGCCCGTGCTGACAGCTCCGCCGTCTGTGGCGGTATTATCGGAGACAGAGCCTCCGTTCATTTCCGCAGTTCCGGATTCGATATATATCGCTGAGCCGTTGGACGCTTCGTTGCCGCTGATGGTCCCGCCGTACATGGTTATCTTTCCGGAGCCCGCATATACAGCGCCGCCGCGGCCTGTACCCGCGGTCTCGCTTCCTTCCGCTGAGTTTCCGGACAGTGTCATCCCATTCTGCAGTTCCACGACGCCGGATTCGGAGTATATTGCTCCGCCGTTGCCGTTCTGCGCTGCATTGCCCTTTATGGCAGCATTCTTGTCTACACTTACCAGACCTTTCACGGCATAGATCGCGCCGCCGCTTGTCGTGGCGGTGTTCGCATCGGCTGAAGCGCCGCCGACGATCACATCCTCACCTATTTCTGCCGAAGCTTCATTCAGGTATACGGCCCCGCCGTTGCCGGCCCGGTTCTTCTTTATTTCAGGCGCATCATCGCCGGATTTTACGAAAGTGACGCTTCCCTTTTCAGCATAAACAGCGCCGCCGCGGCCTTTAGGCGTTGTGCCGTCGTAATCTTTCCCGCCTGCAGTATTTCCGTTCAGCTTAACACCGCCCTCTATACTGAGGTCTCCGTCCTCGATATAGATGGCTCCGCCGTTGCCGTCGTTTTCCGAACCTGTTGCAGAAGATGTATTCCCTGTAACGGATACGCCTCCCTTTATATCTATGGAACCTTCCCTGATATATATGGCTCCGCCGTTTGCAGCGGTGTTGTCCTTTATTACCGGATCATCCCCTTCGCTGCCGGAAGTCTTTTCGATAGTGATCGAGCCGCCTGTAGAGTAAATCGCTCCGCCGTTGCCCGTGCTTACGGCATTCTTGAGAACGCTGTCCTCTCTGATCTCAAGGGATCCTCCGTTCGTTATCATTGCGCTGTCCGCGCTGACAGAACTGCCGCCGTAGGCTTCACCATCAAGAATGACATTCTTCATGACGAGGGTCGATGTCTGGTAGTAATTCACGAACATGCTGCCCGAAGTAAAACTGCTCTTGCGTCTTATTGTGGCGGTGTCGCCATCGCCCGAATACTTATGGACGACATCAGGTCCCTTGCCTGCCGTAGTGACCGTGACTTTATACCCCGCAGGTATGTCCAGGCTGTCCGTTGCAGGCATGGAGTAATCGAGCAGCATCTCGATCACAGGCTCGTTCATGGACTTTGCCTGAGCGAATGCCATCGCATCCTTCATGGTTGCAAACGGCTGCTCTATGGTTTTGCCTTCTTCTTCGTATGTGATCTTGCATACAGCCCTTGTGTTTTCGATCCTGGCCCTGCCGTCGGCGACCGGTATCGGCTTCACTTCGTTCGTGCAGATATACCCCGGAACCGCAAGCTCAGTAACGAATGCGGCAGTATCAGGCACTACGACCTTCAGAGGCACGTTCGGATCCCATTCCGATGATTCAGGGAACTTTTTCAGCGTTACGGTGCGTTCCCTCTCATCAGCGGAATCAAAATTATCATTATCTGCATTGGCCGATGCTCTTACCCTGACAGGATCGCCGTTCTCGTCGAGGAACTGAAGAGTGATCTTTTCGGTCCCGCTGGACTTGTCATGTGTGGCCCCGTCGCTGTCATCATTCCATATTTTGTATATGTTCAGCTCGTCAGATGTCTCAGCTGTGAAGGCGGCAACGGTAGGATCGACGGTGGTTTTCGGCTGCAGCGCTCCTTTTACTCTGCTGCCGAAGTCTTTGATATCATCTTTTTCGACGTAGATCTCATCGCTTCCGCTTATGTTTACCTTTATGGCAAGGTCATCTGTCTGCTCTATGTCTTTGTATCCGCCGTGTATCTCGAACTGCTTCTCATCGCCTTTCAGGATCACAAGTGAAAGCGAGTCACTGACGGCTTCGCCGGTGGTCTCGTCCAGCAGTGACAGATGCCCGCTGCTGTCGGTAATAACAGCCGTCGCCTTTTCTGTCTGTCCGGCCTCTTCTCCTGTGTAAATGCTGTTGACGGTAAGCACATAGGCGGTCTGGTTATCTATGTTCAGGTTTGCGCTTCCTGCCGGCGTTTCTCTTGAATAAATGACATATACCGTATTGACGCCGGGCAGAGCGCCCTTATCTTCCGATCCGTCCTCACTGTAATGGACCCCGTTATTTCCCTGCTTCAGATAGAACTCATCCAGCTCATCGTAACCCGTGTCAGGAGCGGTATCCGGACCCAGGCCGAAGTAATGGAAGTAGCAGTCGTCGCTTATGACCGGAGGCGTCTTTTTGCCCTCGCCTCTGACCTGCTCCATTATGTCTTCATTGCTGTAGAACTTATCATCTCCGAGAATGAAGGCGGTGTCGTCAAGAGACGGCATCGATGCATAGGTCCCGTCGTTCTTCTTTTCTACGTATTTCACCTTGACCGGTGAAGCCCAGAATATCTTTTTGCTGTCATTACCCCATCCGACGAGGCTGATCCCGTTGACTTTTGTCCTGTCGTTTCGGAATCCGGTAAGGCTTTCCTTTTCCACGCCCTCATCGAAAGAGCCGAAAATATCTCCCGACTCATGATGGCCGCTGCCGGCTATGTATAAGCCGATCGTCGCGTCCGAAAGCGATCCGGCCGCTTTGATCATCGAATCAGAATATTCTGCGATATATACGTTTCTCTCATTGTCGCCGCGTTTATTGCCGGTCACAGCCGGAGCGCCCTCAGAGCCCCCGAACTCAAGCTTTGCGTTGCCGGAGGCAGCATAAACGGCACCGTCATCATCAGATGATGGCGCGCATCCTGAAATACTGCCGCCTTCCATTGCAAATGTGCCGCCGCCCAGATATATCGCGCTGCCTTTGCCGGTCGCGCTGCAGTCCTTTATTTCGGCGCCGTCATTCATTGTGAGGCTTCCGGCCCCGATATTGACCGCGCCGCCGTTGCCGGTCGCGCTGCAGTCCTTTATCCCGGCGCCGTCATTCATTGTGAGGCTTCCGGCAGCGATATTTACAGCGCCGCCGTTTTCCGCTTTGCCGTTTACCAGCTTCGCGGAGCTGTCAAGAGTAAGCTTGCTGCCACTGTCTGTAAGGGCCGCAATACCTTTGCTGTCATTGCCGTCGATCGTAATGTTTTCGAATGTTACATCGGCGCTGCCGAGATTGAACATATACTGTCCCGCCGACTCGCCCGGCCTGATCACGCAGCTCTCAACGGATCCTTCAGGTTCTATTGTTACGTGACGGCTGTTGCTCCAGGTGAAGTTGTCTTCAGCCTTCAGTTCATACTCTTCTGCGCGGACCTCAATGATGACCGGGCCCGTGACTGGATCGCTGCCCTCGTCATCAGCATAAAGCTCCCCGTTCAGCACATCATGCGCTTCTTTCAGCGAGTTGAACTGCGCAGGTTCATATTGGCCCGGCTCCGATCCATAATAAAGGATGTTATGATCGCTGTCCGTTATCTGGATCACGGAGGCAAAAACAACATTTACATTGTTCCATTTGCCGTTCCTGTAAGTGAATCCGTTTGCGCGCCACTGCGAATATGTTCCGTCGAAATAGATGGTAAGAGTGCTGATGTTCGGGCAGGTGAACTTGTCTTTCTTGACGCAGTCAGGCAGATAAAGAGCCTTCAGCTTTGAAGAGCCTGAGTTGCTGAATTTCAGCTCATTGATGCCGGAGCAGCCGCGAAGGTCCACTGTTTCAAGAGCAGTGTACGATGACAGATTCACATTCGTGAACCTGCTGCAGTTCTTTGCATACAGGGTCTTGAGCGTACCGGTGCATGCGCCGAAATGAGACGGACTGGTGAAATTAGCCGAGTTTATTTTTGTGTCGGATATATCTATATATTCGATCTTATTACAGTTCGCAAATGCATTCTGTCCGAATCCTTCGAGCCCGGCATTGCCTGAAAAGTCCACTCTCTTCAGTATGCTGTTGACTGCCGGTTCACCGGTGGTTCCGGTCGCCTTGAACATATCGGCTCCCTGAGTGCCGCTGAGAGTTCCGCATCCGGATGCATCGATCTCATCAAGGTACATCGTACGGGTCAGCAGGTTCTGGGCAAGATATGTGATCCCAGGTTCTACAACGAGTTTGCGTATATACGGCGTTGATGTTCTTCTGTATGCTGACCATGGAGTCGTTGTAACGCCGCTGCTGTAATCGGTCATCCTTCCCGACCCCGACAGTGTCATTACCCCTTCTTCATCTATCGTCCAGGTATTGGTCTGAGTGTCAGTACTGTCATTTTTCGGCCATGTGCCGCTGACCAGCACCGCGCCTCCCTTTGCGGTCATTTTTCCGCCTGTCTTCGATTCCGGGACTTTGTTTTTTTCTTCTTCAGCAGAGGCATCATCAGCCCCGCTGTTATCGTTCAGTCCGGAACCGGTCTCAGTATCAGTGTCAGTATCAGCATCAGCGTCATCGCCGGCGCCGGCATCGGGGTCCTGCTCCTGCACAGTATTTTCGCCTGTGGCGTACGAGAAACCGTCAATGCACGACAAAACGGTCCCGCTCATAGTCAGAACCATTATCAGTGCCATCATTATGCCAAGAAACCTTTTATTTCTTTGCAACAGTCCCCCCTTGACACCCTGCCGTACAAGCTTTATTAAGGAGTGTCAACAGCTGATCGCGGATCGGTTTATTTACATTATAAATCAGTTTATTTTACATCAATGAGCCCTGTGATTTCAATCTGTCAGGGACATATCGATTGTACACTTGAGCAAACATCATTCTCCCTGAACCGCGGTTTTCGCCGACCTGCAGAACTCCTCGAATTCATCCGCAGGCATTGGCTTTGCGAAATAGTATCCCTGGAAGAACCTGCATCCGAAGCCGGAGAGCACGGAGAACTGCTTCTCCGTCTCGACGCCTTCCACGAGCGAGTCCATGCCGAGCATATCCACAAGGTCGATCAGGCTCTTGAGAATGATCTTTGCCCTCTCGTTGCCCTTTGAGTTCTGCAGAAAAGCCATGTCCAGCTTGATCAGATCTACCGGCATGTCCTTGAGCATGTTGAGAGACGAGTACCCGCTTCCGAAATCATCTATCTCTACGATGAATCCGTCCGACCTGAGCTGTCTTACGGTCTCGAGCCTCTCCTCGCTGTTGTTCATCACGATCGACTCCGTGATCTCAAGTCTCAGATTTGCAGGGTCGATCCCGCAATCCCTGACGATGCCGCCGAGCTCGCTTCGTATGTCCAGGAAGTAAAAATCCACAGGAGATATATTGACGGACAGG